>CAXBNB010000370.1:0-5014 GCA_963976505.1 uncultured Reichenbachiellaceae bacterium | reverse complement strand
CGTGCTACCATGGCAGTTGAGTGCTCAAAGTTCTATCAAAGCCGAAAAGTTAAAATTTGGTTTGATTGCAGATGTACATCAGGATATCATGCACGACGGTGTGGAACGTCTGCAAGCCTTTATTAATGAATCCACCAGCAAAAAAATGGAGTTCATTATGCAATTGGGTGATTTTTGCAGGCCCTATGATTACAATCAACCTTTCTTGGATGTATGGGAGCAATTCAAAGGCCCTAAATACCACTTACTGGGCAACCATGATACCGATGGTGGTTTCACCAGACAACAAGCAATGGATTTTTGGGGAATGAAATCCAGGTACTATTCTTTCGATAAATCCGGGTATCATTTTGTGGTACTGGATGGCAATGACCCTAACCCTAAGCCATGGCCAGGGTACCACAGGTACATCGATAAAGACCAACAGGAATGGCTTAAAAATGACTTGAAAAACACCAACCTCAACACATTTGTGTTTTCACATCAAACCTTAGAAAATGAAGATGGAGGCATAGACAATCAAAAAGAAGTAAGGCAAATATTAGAAGAAGCCAACAAAGAAGCAGGTTTCACCAAGGTGGTAGCAAGTATATGCGGTCATCACCATACCGATTACATGACGCAAATCAATGGTGTCTATTACGTGCAGATTAATAGTGCTTCATACCGATGGGTGGGTGGAGACTATCAGCATATCCGATACAGCAAGGAAATAGATGAAAAATACCCCTGGATAAAATACACCATTCCATACAAAGATCCTTTATTCACTTTTGTGGAGATTAACCCCAAAGGCTACCTAACCATTGAAGGGAGCAAAACAGAATTTGTAGGTATAGGGCCAAAAGAAATGAACCTGGCAGAAAAATCCCCTAACAATCCAGTGGTTCCTAAAATATCCGACTTCAAGATGAAGTTTTAGACAAAACTATTTTCTTATCTCAAAAGCATCCAAAATTTCTCCATTTTGAACACTTATGGTTTTAGCACTCATGCTCTTTCCATTTACAGCAATTTCCAAATAAGCCCAGGTATGGTTGTAAAACGCAACTAAGTCAGGATACTTACAATTTGATGGATCAGGAGTGTAGGCAGTGGGATCAGAACCCACACCTCTTAATTTTCCCCCGCTACCAGCTGTAATACTAATAAAACCTTCGGTATTTTGATACAACTCGTAATTCTCTTGTTGATTTGCCACCTCCCCTTTTCCATTCATAGGTTTCAAACGCTCATAAGTATGTGCATGACCGTTCAACACCAAATCCACATTGTATTCATCGAACAAAGGATACAGGGTTACCACGGCTTCATAATCATCTTTGTAAGTACATGACTTACCATTATGGTGTAAGAACACTACAATCCAGTCATACTTTTGCTGTGCTTTCTTTAGATCGTCTTCCAGCCAAGCTTTCTGCTCTTCATATTCATAGAATCCACCATTCTTACTGTCCAAGCCTATAAAATGCACATTACCCTGATCGAAGCTGTAATAGTGCTCATTGCCCGGCAATTTCCATTGCTCTGCATAGTTGGTTTCTATGTTACTGCCCCAATCATGATTGCCAGGAATCGGCCATGTGGTCGTTCTGGAAAATACTTCTTTAAAATAGGGAAACAAATGAATGTCATAACCAGCACTTTCCCCAATTGGATAAATAATATCGCCCAATAGCAAGCCCAAATCATAAGCAGAATTGCGTTCCCATATAGTCTTGGCAAGCTTGTCTGGCGTGCCACCATCTTCCACAGATTCACCGATATCGCCAGCTGCAAAAAATGTAAATACTGAATCGGTACTGGCCAGTGCCGATCGAAACTGCAACTCTTTATCGGAAGCAAGTTGCACCCCGTCAGTAAATACCTTGTAAGCATAAATCTGCCCCCTTTTCAAGCCATTTATGGTTGCTATATTCTCCTGAACAGAATCATTTTTACTTCTTACTTCTCCTGTCTGTTGCAGCCAATCGCCACCCTGTATCAGCTGGTACTTCACCATACACTCTGAACCCACATTCGTCCTCCACAAAACACTGATGCTGTCTGCTATCGCACTTTGTAAATAAGGCATTCTTTGTAAGACGACCTGTACTTTTTCCTTTTGGCTATTTTTTTTCGCCAATGGATTGCATGCGGCTAGAACATAAATTACGATCAAGAAAGAAAGGACACCATTAACAAACCGTTTCATCTATTTATCTTTAAAATTCTTCTCCTAGTTAAACTAAGCAATACTGTCATCCGTTTTTACTTCATTGTCCAAATGCTTGTACCAATTGAAATAAAGAAGTACCGAAGTAACGGCAAATACCAGCATCAAAATGCCAAATTTTCCCCAATGTCCTAAAATCACCATCATACCTGACAAAAACAATGACAACTGCCAAACCATAGCTATCACCGTAGATACTATGTCTCTGTTGTTCTCCTTTCTGATTTGGAGTTTTATGTTCTCAGGAAAAATATTTTTTATAGAACCCCACAGTCCGAATGGTCTTGTAGTTCTGTAAAAATTTTCTAACACAGCCCTATCCGTTTCAGCAGTCATATACGTGCCGATCACACAACCCAACAACGAGCTTACACTGGCTATGATAAAGAAGTAATATTCTGGTATTTCACCACCAATCAATCGCAAAAGGACTGCAACCACAACGCCTGTAAATGTACCAATGGCATATCCATATCCATTGAACCTAGCCCAGTACCATCTCAAAATTTGAGGAATGAACAACCCAGCACTGATCCCCATAGAAATCCAACCCCAAATGTCATTGATATTAGATACCGTAAAACTGAAGAGCAACCCTAAAACCACAATGGCAACAGAGCCGATTCTGCTTTGCATAATCAATTTCTTTTCAGAAGCGTCTGGGTTGATAAAAGCCTGATAGAGATCCCTAACCCAGAATGCCGCCCCAGCATTGACTGTAGAGTCAAAAGTGGACATGGCTGCTGCCATAAATGCTGCAATCAAAAGCCCTTTAAGACCTATAGGTAGGTAGTTTTGTAACACAGTAGGAAGAACTAATTCCGGATCGGCTATTACTGTATTGGTCATCCCACAGTGAATACCGAGCATGGCAAATGAAATCACCAAAGGCCATCTGAATGCCAAAAGAAGTGTCCAAAGCAATGTCAACAAACCTGCCTCTTTATCACTCTTAGAGGCAAGGTAACGCTGAACCATATAGCCATTTCCTCCACTACTGCCTTCCAATACAATTTTAAATAAATAGAAAGTGATGGCTAAACCAAATAAGTTGTACATGGAATAAACTCCAGGTAAATCCATAGTTGCCGGAGGTGATATCCTCGACCAATCAGACAGCTTCATTTGTATCGTTTGAAAAGTACCATCTGCAAGTGGCACAGAAGTTGAAAACACATCTGGAAGTGTCACAAGTGTAATTGCTTTAAAACAAACGAATAAAATAGCACCAAATATGAGCACGCCTTGAAAGACATCTGTCCAAACCACACCATACAAACCACTCGCCACTGTATAAATCATTGCCAAACCAGCCATGATAATGGCAGCTAGTTTCCAGTCAATACCTAAAAACTCACCTGCAAACTTTCCTGCACCTATGGCGAAATAGCTCACCATAGCAATGGTGAAAATAATATTTGATATGGCACTCAACAGCCTGGCGGTATCACCTTGTTTTCCAGACCCAAAACGGTATTTCATCCATTCGGCTGTGGTCATCACCTGCGACCTTCTAGTCCACTTGCCCATAAAGATCATAAAGAACGCCAGTACTAAAACTACTCCACCCCTGATCTCAATAAAAAAACCTGCAGTACCCATCGCATACACCAATGCCACACCAATCATGGTACCTGCAATGTCCGTGTTGGAAGCCATTCCTGAAGCTCCAAGTGCCCACCAGGGAATGTTCCGGCTTCCTAAAAAATAGGATTCAATTCCCGATGACGCTTTTCCTTTGAGGTAAACCCCAACCAGCACGATACTTAATAAGTAAACTGCAACAATAGAGTAATCAATTACATGCATAATGTATAGTTTTTTTGTATAGTGAATAGTGTAAACCGGAAGTTCAAACAAGAATTAGACTCGTAAAAAGAGCCATTCATAATTATATCCTTCCGTAATATTTAATCTAGTGTTCTGTATTTTCAACTTTATCAGCAACTCTTCAATCACTTGAATTTTAGCTTTAGGGTATGGATTTCAAATGGATTAAAGTGCAACTTCATTACACCATCCTGTATTTCAAATCTTTCTTCATTCTCTTCCATTAAATTGGTACTCCAAGCTTTGTCAACATTCTCCGCACAAGTCAATTCCAAATCTGTATCTATCCCAGAGGATTCATACATCCTAATAATTAGATCATTAGAATACTCTGCTTTTTTCAAAGCCTCAATAATCACATTGTCCTTGTTCAACCTAACCCCTGAATAATCTGAATCTCCACCACCCAATTTACCTGAAAATGGCAATACTTTCATTGGGAAATTGAATTGATAAGCTTCCTGGACAACTTTTCCTTCGAGGTGATCTCCTGCATGAGGAAAAAGGGCATAGCTAAACTCATGTTCATGAATATCAGCTTCAGCATCAGGAGATTTTGGTGAACGCAGCAAATTAAGACTGATTACATTGTCTTTAATCTTATGCCCATATTTACAATCGTTGATCAGTGCCACTCCATAATTGGGTTGGGATAAATCAGCCCACTTGTGTGCGACCACCTCAAACTGAGCCATATCCCAGCTCGTATTGCTATGGGTATTTCGTTTCACATGACCATATTGGATTTCAAAAGTTGCCTGTTGCGATTTTATTTTGACAGGAAAATCAACCCTTAGCATTTTCTGATCTTCATTCCAATCTACTGTGGTATGAAAGTCAATGCGTTTAGAACCTTCTGATAAGCTAATGATTTGATCCAATTCGAATTTTTCTCCCTTAAACTTAATGGCAATGGATGCCCTTAGTTTTCCATGCTCCATTACATGCTTCGACACTAGCTTCGGCAAC
>CAXBNB010000369.1:0-5020 GCA_963976505.1 uncultured Reichenbachiellaceae bacterium | reverse complement strand
AATGACTTTTGAAATGAAAAATATTCGAAAAACACGTTTTTTAATGCCCTCCGAACAAATAGCACAATTACCAGTACTATTAAAATCGAAATAATATAAAAATCTTTGTTACTTGTCTTTTCTCTTAAATTTACATCGTATCCTCTCTTCTCATTGCGCCAAGAAGCAGTCGAAGTGGCATCAATAATACTCGTTTCAATTTGATTGAATGCTATGTCCTCTCCATAGACCGATACTAGTATCTTATCTTTTGGGTACAGTCCAATAAGGCTATCAATATTGTAACTAATGGTGCATTGCTGGGTAGATACAAAGGTGATCTTATTTTCAAAGAGCAAAGATGCGCCTGTTGGCATTGTTAAACTCAGGCTGTAATCTCTGTACCTGTTGAGGTCCAAAAAGAAATGAATGGTCTTTGGCCGGACTAACCCTTCTACATAAGGCAAAAATGACTCCTCCGACTCTGCCATAACCAACCACTCTGAACGAAGGTCTTCCACCTCTTTATTTTGAGCGAAAGCATGGGTAGTATATGAAAACAAAATCAGGACAATGAGAACTATCCGGTTTACTTTTTTAGACATGTAATCTATTGGTTCGGAATGCAAAATTAGCTCAATAAGACGATTCAAACTAAATTGTTTAGCAAATTGTCAAAAGATAAAGAAGCCCCAAGCGACATTAAAACGTGGCAGTGTATCCAAAGTGGATTTTAGATTGCTCAAAAGAAAACCCTTGACTTCCTGAACGACCCAAACCGTATATGATGCTGAACAATCCTCCTTTGGAATTTATTTTCATCCCACAGCCTAAACCAGAGGGCTCATCGGTTATGGTGCCAGAGTAAATTTCACGCTTTAGCATGGCTTGATCAAAAAACATAAACACATAAGAATTGGATTCCAAATACACTTGCCATTCCAAATTCATCAATGCATATTGAGAAGCAAAGAAGAAATTCTCATTGAATCCTCTAATGGATGTCAACCCTCCGAGACGAAACAAATCATTTAGAAAAAGATTTTGATTTTCTAAAAGTGCCCCCGAGAATTTGAAATGCAAAATCGAGTTTTTTCCAACGGGCGAATAATTGGCAAAGTCAGCCATAAACTCATACTGATCCGATTTACTTGGATTGTTCGAGGCAGCTGTGGCAATGGTTTTCAAACCTGCTTGAGCATTGACTTGCGCTAGATATCCTTTCTTCGGCATTGCAACATTGTCCAAGGTATTGACTTCTAAACCAACACCATAGTTGTTCAAACTAAAATCTCCATTGTCAATTGCCAAATCTTCTAATCGATTGCCATCTTTATTTTCATAATACAAATTCAATCGCGTTTTAGTAGAAAGTGAATAGTTCAAGCCCACAAGAAACAATCGATTTGAAAATGTAGTGTTTTCCTTGAGTTGATTGAATGACAACTGTAAATAAAAAGGAGAGCCCAAGATAAATGGGTGTTCATAATTTACGTCCAGTTGCTGGGTTTTAGTAGTAATTTTTTTCCAATGAAAATCAAAAGATTTCCCTGCCTTGAACAAATTCTGAAGCTCGAAATTTAATTCTCCGGTAAGCTCTGGCTTGCGGTTTTCTGCGCCAGGAATCAACCCTAAAATTCCATCAAAGGTATTGACTTTCCTTTTAGATAGTGGCAAACTGACCTTTGCCTTTTGAAGCCCAAAATATACATGAGGCTCTTCCTCCAGTTCCAAAAAAGGCAACCTACTCAACCTCTTTTCAATTTCATCTACCTTTTTTTGTGAAAATGGTTTGTCATAGCTAATTCCTAAATATTGGATGATGAACCTAGCGTTGACCAACTGTGAATCATTAAGTTGGACAGAATCAAATTTAATCAACCTCCCCGGATCGGCCACCAGCTGACATTGCAAACCAGTTGAAACAATTCGAAATGAATCAAGTTGGATCTTGGCAAAAGGATAGCCATTGTTTTCATAATATGAAATAACCTTTCGATACAACTTTTGAATTTCTGAAGGTTGATAATCTTTGGGCAATTGACTTTGTGACAAGGACAATTTCCTACTGTCACTTTCATTTAGATTGGTCTTAACTATGCGTATCGATTCATGTTTTTGACCTAGAAACAATTTGACAGTTACCGTTTTGTCATCGAATTTTATTTCGTCAATATTGGCGAGCCAATAGCCCTCTATTTTCAATTGCCCTATCCTATTTTCCAGCAATTCTTTAATTTGGTTAGCATCTTGGTTGCTCAAATCAATTTCGCTCTTTCGAAATACATCATAATCATCTCCAATTATTTCTAATTGATAATTGTCCTGCGCATTTGCCCAACTGTTAACAGTGCAAAAAGCAGCAATACAAAAAATATGTTTGACCCATTTTCCCAAAAGCGATTGGTTAGATTTGCCGCTAAAATAATCATTAGTGGCTGGAATTTACATTCATATCCCTTACTGCAAACAAGCGTGTCATTATTGTGACTTCCATTTTTCTACTTACCTGAAAACCAAACCTGATTTAGTTGATGCCATCTGCCGAGAAATCAAACTGCAAAAAAACTATTTGTCCGGCAAACCAATCAATACCATATATTTTGGTGGCGGCACACCGTCTTTGCTTTCATCCAACGAACTGGAAAAAATCCTACATACAATTGAAGAAAATTTCTCTGTATCGACCAATGTAGAAATTACTTTGGAAGCAAACCCTGATGATTTGTCGCAAGAAAACCTGACAGTTTTTAAATCAAAAGGAATCAATCGACTAAGTATAGGCATCCAATCCTTCAACGACGATTTTCTTCAATTATTCAACCGTGCACACACTTCACAGATGGCAATTGATTGCATTGCTCATGCCAGAAATATCGGATTTGACAACATAAGTGTTGACCTCATTTTTGGGGTGCCGAATCAGACTCTCCAGCAATTTCAAATTGATTTGGATAAAATCATTGCCTTGGACACACAGCATGTTTCAATATATGGGCTGACGATTGAAGAAAACACCACATTTGGCAAATGGGAAAAAGCGAACAAGATTCAGCCAATCGATGAGGAAGTTGCTGCGAATCAATTTGAGCTAATTATGGATGTTTTAACCAACAACGGGTTCAACCAATATGAAATATCTAATTTCAGTAAACAAGGGTTTGAATCTCAACACAATTCCAACTACTGGAACAGTGAACTATACCTAGGTCTTGGCCCAGGGGCCCACTCATTCAATGGAAACTCTAGGCAATTCAACATCCGAAATAATGCCAAATACATTAAAGCCATTGATGATGGGGAAATTCTTTTTGACTCTGAGTTACTCTCCGATAGCCAAAAACTCAATGAGTATATCCTAACAAAAATTCGGACTTCAGAAGGAATAAACCTTAAAGAAATAGAAACCCGTTTCAACTTTGATTTTGTTAAAAACTATGCAGACAAAATTGCGCTTTATAAAAATCAGAAGTTGATAGAATTATCAGATCAGCTAACCCTCACTCGAAAAGGCAAGTTGATAGCAGATAGCATCACAGAAAATTTCATTGTAGATTGATTTTTTGCCGATAAAAGATTTTTCACGCTTCATAATATATTTATATTATTGTACCTTCGTTTGACTTGTACAGGTTAACTCAAGAATGAATACCGAACTTAAAGCCATTATGCTGTTGAAATCTTTGATCTTCCATTACCATGGATTAGATGAAGATGAAAAAAAAATCCTCAATAAATCGGCTGAAGAATTAAAAGCACACGAAGAATTGAAATGGGCCAATAGCTTTATTGCAGAAGATTACCTCTCTGCATTTGAAAGGTCGCGCGACTTTCTCAACAAAATAATTGGTCCTCTTCCAAAAGAAAAAAAGTTGAACTATCTGTATTCTGTGTGGAAAGACAACAATAAAAAAGGCTACTTAACAGAAATGGAAGCTACTGCCATGCTCAACCTGGCTCGTGATTGGCAAATTCATAAAGATTTGATGGCACTTATTAAGGGGTAAGGGCAATCTAAAGGCTCATTTTTTCTTTAAATCTAGATGCTTGCCTCCTGCTTACTTCCACTCTTTCACCTCCTTTTAGTTGGACCATGAGTCCACCGTTGAACCAAGGCTCAATGGTGTCTACCCAGCCCAAATTAATGATGTGTTTTCTACTAGCACGAAAAAAAGAACGGTCGTCCAGTTTTTCATCCAAGGCATTGAGTGACTTGTGGATCATTGGGCGAAAAGTCTCAAAATACACTTTGATATAGTTGCCATCAGATTCGAACAATCGAATGTTTTCCAATTTTACAAACCAACATTTTTCACCGTCTTTCACAAATACCTGATCCGATGAAACTAATTTTTGTGGTTGCGGAACATACTGTCCAGAAGTAATTGGTTCGTCCTCTTTGAGTTTGTTTATTGCGTTGGCCAGCCTTTCGCTATCAATAGGCTTAAGCAAATAGTCCAATGCATTGTACTCAAACGCCTTCAATGCAAACTGATCATAAGCAGTGGTAAATATCACCTTAGGCACTTTTTCCAGACTTTCCAACAATTCAAAACCTGTCTTCCCAGGCATTTGAATGTCCAGAAAAATCAACTCGGGATTCAACTCATTGATCTTGTCATAGGCTTCATCAGCATTCACGGCCTCTCCTATCACTTCGATTTCAGTAAACTCGGCTAGTAAAGAATTGAGTTCCTTTCGTGCCAGACGTTCATCATCAACTATCAACGTTTTCATGTGTTTCTCTTTGTTTTTCAAATGTCACATCGGGTATTTCCAGTCGGGGAATCACTATTTCCGTCAATACCATTTCTTTACTTTCGTTGGAGATCACCAATTTGGCAGTATCACCATATATCAACTCCAATCTTTTCTTTGTATTAATCAGACCATAGCCTTCATTACTTACTTTTCCATTGATGTATTGTCCACTATTTCTGATATTTATCACCAGATTATTTTTTAGTAATTGAGCCTGTATTCTTATTTCACCTCCATATTTCAACCGAGCGATACCATGTTTGATGCCATTCTCTACCAG
>CAXBNB010000368.1:0-5026 GCA_963976505.1 uncultured Reichenbachiellaceae bacterium | reverse complement strand
TTTACATCCTGGGATTCTTGGATCTTGGAAATCAGATTGCTTTTTATTTGGGCGGTCGTATCCATAATTCACTATTAAACGGTCTTATCAAAAATAATGCTTTTTTATTTCAGTTTATTAGTTGTAACGTATTTCTATAGGCAAGAATTTACAAACATTTACCACTTCTTTTTAGGCTTGCTTTGATTTTTGTCTCCTCTTCTTTGTGGCTTTTTATACTTTCTAGCCAATTTTATTTTGTAAGATCCTCCAAGGTTTTCTTTCTGATTTTTATCTAATTTTTCCTCATCTACCGGTGCAGGTTTCTTCTTTTTCAAATTCCGGTTATAATTACTTTCAGCCAATTTGGGCCTCTCTTCCGGAATCAGTTCATTTGAGATTTCTACTTCTTCAGGAAATGCAACATGTGGAATTTGATAAGACATCAAATCTTCTATTGCAGATTTATATTCTTCTTCTTTTTCAGTGTAAAACAATATGGACTTACCGGCTTGCTCGGCTCGGCCTGTCCTGCCGATGCGGTGCATGTAGTTTTCCGGGTAATTCGGTGCATCGAAATTGATTACATGTGATATTCTGTCCAAATCCAACCCACGAGCGATTACATCTGTAGCTATCAGTATTCTTTTTGCCCCTCCTTCAAATTCCTGAACTGATCTTATCCTATAGTTTTGAGATTTGTTGGAGTGAATGATACACATAGACAGGCCATAGACCTCCTCCAAAGAATTGAAAAGCCGATCGGCAATGCTTTTATTGGAGACAAAAACCAATGCTTTGCTGAACTCTTTCTTGTCTGAAAGCAAGTGGATCAACAAATTGGCCTTGGTATGAAAATTCTTAACTGGATAACATTGCTGTGATATATTCTCTAAAGGTGTGCCGCTTACTGCAATGGAGATCTTTTCCGGTAGGGTAAAAAAATCATCAATCAAAGCATCTACTTCTTCAGTCATTGTTGCCGAGAACATGATGTTTTGTCTGCGATCTGGCAACAAGTCAAAGATATTTGTCAATTGAGAACGAAATCCCAAATCCAACATAACATCTACTTCATCAATTACCAATTTGTTAATATCCCTAAGAAGCAATGCCTTGCTCACCGCTAAGTCATATAATCTGCCGGGAGTAGCCACGATAATATCCTGCCCTTCAGCTATTTTTTGCTTTTGGATAGTAATGTTAGACTCTCCATAGACACCAAGTACACGAACAGTAGCATATTTTGTAAAGGTCTCAATATTCGCCACCAACTGATCTACCAGTTCCCGTGTCGGCACCATCACTAAAATCCTAGGAGTTGTCTGTTTCGAAAATTTTAATTGCTGCAAGAGCGGTAGCATATAGGCTAAGGTCTTTCCCGTACCTGTCTGTGCTATGCCCACGACATCTTTCCCTGACAATACTACAGAGTACGCTTCTTCTTGTATCGGTGTGGGGCTGTCAAAACCTAAATCCTCAATGGAATTGAGTAATTGTCTTGACAGGTTGAAATTTTCAAAAGTATTCATTCAAAAAACGTTTCTGCAAAAGTAGGTATATAATTGATAGGGGAAAATGAGGATTCATATCAAAAACCAATAAACCAGAATATCTCCTTCGTTTTTTTGGATTGCTGGAATTTTACCAATCAACCTAAAAATCATTAATAATAATTTGAGATAAACTCCCTTTAAAAGTAACTTTCTCAAAACTTTATAAAGTTGTTAGTATCCCACTACATAAAACCATTTCTATCTTACTTAAAATTGCACAAATACTTCAAGGCATTCTTTTCTCCAAATACAAAACAAAAAGCCGAGGAGGTAAGCAATCATTGGACAGTGCTAGAAACATGCGCCATGAAGAGGGTACGCAGGAGATACAGCCCTTTAGATCACTAAAATAATTGATAAAATATAACTTATGCCCACGCTCAATTGGATAGGAAAAGAAAAAGTAGTGAACCACCACAGAGATGTGCCTTTTCGTGTACTGGAGCACCAATACCGCTTTAGCGCAGATAATAGCGATGAAAGTGGCCTCCCTGCCGAAGCATTAGCGAAAGCAGACAACATGATTATCCATGGCGATAACTTGGAGGCGCTGAAAGCTTTACTTCCTAAATATGAAGGGAAAATCAAATGCATCTACATAGACCCTCCCTACAATACTGGCAATGAAGGCTGGGTGTATAATGACAATGTAAACCACCCCAAAATCAAGAAATGGCTGGGCGATGTAGTGGGCAAAGAAGGTGAAGATTTGAGCAGACATGACAAATGGCTGTGCATGATGTATCCACGCATCAAGCTGCTACACCAATTGCTAGCGAAAGATGGGGCTATTTTCATATCCATTGATGACAATGAACAGGCCAATCTAAAACTCATGTGTGATGAGATTTTTGGGATAGGTAATTTTGTGGATAATGTGATTTGGGAAAAAAATTACTCCCCAAGAAATGATGCTAAATATTTCTCTTCATCTCATGATTTTATTGTGGTATATGCAAAATCAAAGCAAACTTGGAAACGTAAACTTGCACCAAGAACGGAAAAACAAAACAAGTTCTACAAATACAATGATAATGATGGAAGGGGTAAATGGAGACCTGATAATGTCCTTGTGAAATCGTTTTCTAAATCGGGAGTATTTGGCATAAAAAACCCAAATACCGATGACATTTTCTTTCCTCCAGAAGGTAGCTGCTATAGATTTAATGAAGAGAAGTCAAATATTTTGTTAAGCGAAAACCGATTTTACTTTGGGAAAAATGGAAAAGGAAAACCTCAGTTAAAACGATATTTAACAGAAGTAAATCAAGGAATTGTCCCACAAACTTTATGGAAACATGAGGAAGTTTCCCATAGTCAGGAAGGTAAAAAACAACTGAATAAAATTATTGATGGAAATGTATTTGATACGCCTAAACCGCATCAATTAATTCAAAGAATCTTACAAATAGCTTCTGACAAAGATTCAATCATCCTCGACTCTTTCGCTGGTTCAGGCACTACGGCTCACGCGGTAATGAACCTGAATAAACAGGATGGAGGCAATCGAAAGTTTATTGTGGTGGAGATGGAAGATTATGCAGAAACCATCACCGCTGAGCGGGTCAGACGGGTAGCCCAAGGTTATGGAGAAGGCAAAAAAGCAGTTGAAGGCACGGGAGGTGGTTTTGATTATTATGAGTTGGGCGAGCCGCTCTTTGTAGGGGATAATAAAGAATACCTGAATGAGGCAGTGGGTATAGAAAAAATTCGAGAGTATATCTGGTACAGTGAAACCCGTACGCCCCTTAGCATAGATTCGAGTGTAGCTAAGGAATCCTCTCATTTTCTTGGGGCTATGGAGCAAACTGCCTATTATTTCTTTTACGAGCCTCAGCAAATCACTACCTTGGATCATGATTTTTTAGCGACAATCAAGACCAAGGCAGAACAATATGTAATTTATGCCGATAATTGTTTGCTGTCCAAAGCGTTCATGGCCAGTCACAATATCATTTTCAAGAAAATCCCCCGGGACATAACAAGGTTTTAATGGAAGCTATCAGAATACATCCCCTGCCCCCAGTGGTTGATTGCGAAACAGTAGCAATTTTAAAACAGCTGAACCGCGCTTCTCGTGTTTTGGGGCAGCTGAAGGGGGAAGTATCAAAAATTCCTAATTCTCAAATACTACTCGATACGCTCACGCTACAAGAAGCAAAAGACAGTAATGAAATTGAAAACATTGTAACTACAGACGATGAAATGTATCAGGCCAGCATTGACGAAGCTGTGGCTTCAGTTACAGCCAAAGAAGCACTCAACTACGCCGCTGCGATCAAACTGGGACTTGATATTGTACGAAACAAAGGCTTGCTTACCACCAATGACATCCAACGGATACAACATATTATTTCGCCCAATCACCCCTTGCGAAAAATTCCGGGCACAGTACTTAAAAACCATAAAACACAAGAGGTGGTCTATACACCTCCTCAACGGTCAGATGAAATCATGCAGTTGTTGGATAATTTAGAACGCTATATCAATGTTCCCGAATTTCACAATCTGGACAGCCTGATTAAAATGCCTATCATTCACTTTCAGTTTGAGAGCATTCATCCATTTTACGACGGTAACGGTCGCACAGGTCGCTTATTAAACATCTTGTATTTGGTACAACAAGGATTACTTGATTTACCGGTGCTCTATTTAAGTAGTTACATCATCAAAAATAAAGGAGATTATTACCGTCTTTTACAAGAAGTAAGAACAAAAGGTGCATGGGAAGAATGGATTTTATGGATGCTGAAAGGAGTGGAACTCACTGCCAAAGAAACCATTGTAGTTGTGAATAAGATTAAGCAGCTGATGGATCGATACAAGCAGGAAATCCGTAGCAACTTTTCTTTCTATAGTCACGATTTGATTAACATCCTCTTTAAGCATCCCTATACGAAAAACAGCTTTATAGAGCGTGAGTTAAAAGTGCACCGAAATACAGCGTCCAGCTATTTGAATTCACTGGCCAATTATGGCTTATTGACTAAAGTGAAAATTGGAAAACATAACTATTACATCAATGAAGGCCTTCTTCAAGTTTTAAAAAACAGATGATCGCATATAAAAACCAAATATACACATGCACAAGTAATAGGGGTTTTTTGTGCATGTACCAAAAACGCATACAAATATTAGGACTATTTTGTGCATGTGTAGGCCTCACAAACAAAAAGGTCTCCAATACTGTGCACCTAAATTTGCTTATAATACATTAAGAATGGAACTAAAAAATTACCAACATAAAGTCATTCAAGACCTTGAGCAATATTTAGAATATGTTCAAGAACACAAAAAGACCAATGTAGCCTTCAATAAATACTGGGAAGACAAAATAGGTCCATACAATCCCCTGAATGGAGAAGGTATGGAACCATACAAAAACAATATACCCAATGCGGCTCATGTCTGCATCAAAGTTCCGACTGCTGGTGGTAAAACATTTATTGCCTGTAATGCACTGCACTCTATTTTCAGTGCGTATGGAAGCG
>CAXBNB010000367.1:0-5029 GCA_963976505.1 uncultured Reichenbachiellaceae bacterium | reverse complement strand
TGCTGGAGAGAGGAAGCTACATATTCGCTGACACCACTATCTGTCAACACCTGCTTTAGTGCTCCAGCTCCAGCAATGATCAATAGAATCATGGTTATTCCGGAAACGGACTCCACTAAGGAATTCATGATGTCGTCTATTTTTCGTCCCCTTTTGATACCAAGTGTAACTATTGCTAGGAGTACTGACATCAACATTGCCAACAACGGATTTCCTAATTGGGTCACTGTGTTTTTGAGCGCTGAACCATCTTCTAGAAAAAATTGTAGGATAGCAGAACTGCCTATCAACAAGACTGGAAAAAGTGCAGTGAATACACTGGTGAACATAGAAGGTAGGTTTCCCTGTATTGGCTCAGCTTTGAAAAATTTTTCCAGAGGTTCTGGCTTGAGTTTTGTCAACGTGCGAGAGAACAATGGACCAGCCACAACAATGGCTGGGATGGCTACAATTAATCCATAAATCAAAGTTTTGCCAATGTCTGCATTGAACATGATGGCGATGGCAGTTGGTGCTGGGTGTGGAGGTAAATACCCATGTGTGACCGACAAAGCAGCCAGCATCGGTAAGCCAACATAAATCAGCGGTAATTTTGTAGTACTGGCAATACTGAATACCAAAGGAATTAGGATGATGAAGCCTACAGAGTAGAACATTGGTATTCCTACAATAAAGCCTGTGAGCACCAGTGCCCATTGGATGTTTTTTTCTCCGAATGTAGTCGTCAGTTGGGTGGTGATGCGTTGTGCAGCGCCACTTTCTGCGACTAGTTTTCCGAGCATCGCACCAAATCCTAGGATGACCACTAAAAACCCTAGTGTATTGCCCATTCCTGTTTGGATAGAAGTAGCCACTTTGTCCAAGGGCATTCCTTCTGCCAAGCCAACCAAGAGCGAAACGATTACAAACGCAATAAACGCATTCAACTTCAATACGATGATCAACAGAAGTAATGTCAAGATTCCTACTATGACTATAACTATGTCCATGGTGTCTGGTGATGATTTTATAGAAAATTGAAGGGCTGATTCTCCTTTTACAATTTTGTAATTTGTATAAAAAAACAATGCCGATCAACTTTCTTTATTGGAAGAACAGTCTAATTCTTTTGAAGAGGAAGAATACTTTGATATTATTGTCATGAATACAAATAAAATCAGTCAGTTACCTTTTTAGAGAGGTATTAATTTCATTCCATTGAAATCCAAACGAATACTTTTTCTAATCATTTTCTCTCAATTTGCAGGGACTTCCTTATGGTTTGCTGGCAATGCGATCATGCCGGATTTAATCTTAGAGATGGGGCTAAAAGCCAGCGATATTAGCAGTATTACTTCGGCTGTGCAGGCAGGATTTATTATTGGTACTTTAATTTTTGCCATTACCGCTGTAGCCGACAGATTTAGTCCGTCAAAAGTATTTTTTGCTTGCTCAATAGTTGGCGCTGTATTTAATGCCTCTATTTATTGGCTTCCCAAAGACCTGACCTCAGTAGTCATTACACGATTCCTTACAGGTATAATGTTGGCTGGTATTTACCCAATTGGGATGAAAATAGCTGCTGATTGGTTCAAAGATGAGTTGGGCAAGGCCATTGGTTATTTGGTGGGAGCATTGGTATTAGGAACGGCATTTCCAAGTTTGATTAGGGCACTTGGCAGTCAGTTGGAATGGTCGATGGTGCTTGGTTTTGTATCTGTATTGGTATGTTTGGGAGGTTTTTTGGTTTTACTTTTTATCAAAGACGGCCCCTACCGCCGACCAATGTCTAAGTTCGATCCGCGTGCCATTACTACTTTGTTTAAATCATCCGGCTACAGGTCAGCATCATTGGGGTACTTTGGACATCAATGGGAGTTATATACTTTTTGGGCATTTGTTCCCACTCTTTTAAGACACCATGAAAATGGAGATTCCTTAAATGTGTCACTCTGGACATTTTTGATTATTGGAAGTGGTGCTTTGGGTTCATCTTTTGGAGGAATATTGTCTAGAAGTCGTGGCAGTGCTTTTGTAGCATGGGTCAATCTGCTCGGTTCTGCATTTTGTATCATACTTTTTCCTATTTTCATTCAACTTCCTTTGTCTGTGTTTTTATGTTATTTGTTGGTGTGGGGATGGCTTGTTGTTGGTGATTCTCCTCAGTTTTCTGCATTGGCCGCAATGACTACTTCTAAGGATCAGGTTGGTTCTGGACTTACTTTTATGAATTGTATAGGTTATACTGTTTCTATTGTTAGTATTTACACTTTAAACTATCTCATGGATTATTTTGATCTTACCTATGCTATTCTGTTTTTACTTCCCGGGCCTTTGCTCGCACTGATTGCCATCTATCCCTTGAAGCAGCAGCAGCTTTAAGCTTTAAGCGTAAAAATTCTATTCAGAGCAGGTGAAACCCTGTGAATCACATAGAATATCTGCTAAGTACGATTTATATGATGTCAGATTAGTTTTAGCGGAATAGAGTTTTTTATATTTGCACTCTTATTTCATAGCAGCTACTACATGAGAATTATAATTGCCGGTGCAGGAGATGTTGGATTCCATTTGGCAAAACTACTGGCTATTGAAGAGCACGATATCAATATCATAGATCTCGACAGTTCCAAACTCCAATACATTTCTAATCACCTTGATGTCAACACCATTAAGGGTAGTTCTACCTCCTACGGGATATTGGAGGAAGCAAAGATATCTAAGGCTGATCTGCTTATTGCAGTTACCGAATCTGAAAGCACCAATATTTCAACAGCAATTATTGGGAAAAACTTGGGAGCAAAAAAGACAATTGCAAGGATTTCCAATACTGAGTTTTTGCATAAAAAGGACATATTGAACCTGAAGTCAATTGGAATTGACGAATTGATTTCTCCAGAGTCACTTGCAGCAAAGGAAATAAAGAAACTACTCAAGGAAACAGCACTAACTGATACTTTCGAATTTGAAAAGGGAATATTGTCATTAGTGGGTGTTACCATCGATGAAGATTCTGCGTTACTCAATCAATCATTGGCCGATACGGCACATTTAAATCCAGATCGTAATTTCAACACTGTAGCCATACTGAGGGGCAATGAAACCATTATTCCACATGGAACGAATAAGTTCATGTTAAATGATCATGCTTATTTTATCACTCAACCAGATGGCTTGGAGCGGGTGATGAACCTTTCTGGAAAAATTAGAACTCCAGTCAAGAATGTAATGATTCTGGGCGGTAGTAAGATTGGTATTAAAACTGCGATGCAGTTGAGCAATAAATACAAAATCAAATTGATCGAGCAAGACAAAGAGAAGTGTTTTGAGCTGGCAGATCAATTACCAGATACACTCATTATAAATGGAGATGGGCGAGATGTTGAATTGCTTCAAGAAGAAGGGATACGAGACATGGATGCTTTTATTGCAGTGACGGGTAACTCTGAGACAAACATCATCTCTTCATTGGTTGCTAAAAACCACAATGTTAAAAAGACCATTGCGCTAGTAGAAAACATAGATTATATCCACCTGTCTCAGAATATAGGAGTGGATACCATGATCAATAAAAAGCTAATTGCTGCCAGCTTTATATTCAGGCACATTAGAAAAGGCGAGGTACTCAACCTTATTGGTATCCATGGAGTAGATGGGGAATTGGTGGAATTCGAAGTAAAACCCAATTCTAAAATTCTTGATGTAGAAATAAAAGACCTTAATTTCCCTAAATCAGCCATCATTGGTGGAGTAATCCGAAACAATCAAGGAATTACAGTACGAGGAAATTTTAGATTTCAGGAAAAGGATAGAGTGGTGGTATTGTCCAAGCCTGAATGCATCAGAACGGTTGAAGGATTTTTCAAATGAGATTTAACTATCAAGTAATTGTAAATATCATTGGGCTGCTGCTGATGCTCAATGGTGTCTTTATGTTGCTGTGTATTCCATTTAGCATGTACTTTGGTGAAGGAGATCTAATGGCCATCAATTGGTCGGGTCTAATTACCATTTGCGCCGGAGCTATTCTTTGGTTTGTTACCAAAGACCTGAGCAATAAAGAACTAAAAAAGAAAGACGGATACCTGATTGTGACTTTGGGCTGGGTGTCCATGTCTTGTTTTGGTACCCTACCTTATATTTTAAGTGGAGCCATTCCCAATTTCACTGACGCATTTTTTGAGACCATCTCAGGTTATACTACCACAGGAGCGAGTATATTGACAGATATTGAAAGTGTTCATAAAGGCATTCTTTTTTGGAGAAGCCTTACACAGTGGATAGGCGGAATGGGAATTATAGTATTGGCTGTAGCCATTCTTCCCATTCTGGGCATTGGAGGCATGCAGTTGTTCGTAGCAGAATCCCCAGGAATTTCACCTGACAAATTGCAGCCTAGAATTAAAGAAACTGCTAAACGGCTTTGGTTGATTTATGTGATGCTTACAGGGGTTGAGACGACACTACTTTGGATAGGAGGGATGACCTTTTTTGATGCCCTCAATCATGGATTAACAACTATGGCTCCAGGAGGAATTTCTACGAAAAATGCCAGTGCGGCACATTTTTCCCCATTTAGGTTTTATTTGGGTACTTGTGTGTTGCTTACGGCCATTACTACCGTAGCAATATACTTTGCATCAGGTACGGGGTTTGAACAATCATTTCGAAATGGGTTGTTTCAGGTAGTGTCTGTCGTGACTACTACAGGGTTCGTTTCAGCGGACTATACGCAGTGGTCGTCTTTTATAACCTTATTGTTTTTCATTATGCTGTTTATTGGTGCTTCTGCAGGATCAACATCCGGCGGAGTAAAAATTGTACGCCATGTTATTTTATTGAAAAACAGCATTTTGGAATTGAAAAGGCAACTACACCCTTCAGCAATCATCCCAGTAAGGTTCAATAAAACAGCTGTTCCCAAAGACATTACTTTCAATATACTTGCATTCATAATGATCTATATATCTATTTTTTCTATTGGATCGATTGTGATGGCGTCTCTGGGCGTGGATTTGGAGACTGCTATGGGATCCGTAGCAACTTCTCT
>CAXBNB010000366.1:0-5037 GCA_963976505.1 uncultured Reichenbachiellaceae bacterium | reverse complement strand
AATCAGGAGATATCCTGGCTGAAGTAGAGACGGATAAGGCAACAATGGAGTTAGAATCTTACGAAGATGGGGTTTTGTTGCACATAGGAATTCAGGAAAAGGAATCAGTACCTGTGGATGGGGTGATAGCCATTATAGGAAAAAAAGGAGAAAATATTGACAGCTTGGTTGCCGGCATTTCAAGTGCCCCAGCAGCTGCTGAAAAGGCTGAATCAGAACCGACAGCCGAGGTTGCGACAGAAACTGCTCCGGCAGAAGTTGTTGACACTTCTGGTATCAATGCTCAGGTAATCACTATGCCAAAGATGAGTGATACCATGGAAGAAGGCATAATAGCCTCTTGGTTGGTGAAAGTCGGTGATACTGTAAAGTCTGGTGATATCTTGGCGGAAGTGGAAACCGACAAGGCCACAATGGAACTGGAAAATTATGAAGATGGCGTGCTACTTTATCAAGCTGTGGAAGCCGGAAAGGGTGTACCAGTTGATGGAGTGATAGCCATTATTGGAGAAAAAGGAGCTGATTACAAAACATTGTTGAAAGCTCAAACAGCTAAACCTGTTGCTGCCAAAGAAACAGCAGCTCCAGCACCAGTAGAACAAAAAGCTGCCGCTCCACAAGCAAATGCAGCTCCTACTGCTACTCCAGTAGTGAGTAATGCATCAAGCAATGGACGTATTGTAGCTTCTCCCTTGGCTAAAAGTTTGGCCAAAGAAAAAGGTATAGACTTAGGTCAAGTGCAAGGTAGCGGTGATGGTGGAAGAATAATAAAAAGAGACGTAGAGTCATTTGTGCCTTCTGCTGCTCCTGCAGCTGGAGCAACTGCTGCATCTGGTGTGGTTGGAGTAGAAAGTTATGAAGATGTGCCAGCCACTCAAATGAGAAAGGCCATCACAAAGAGCTTGAACAACAGTCAATTTGGAGCTCCTCATTTTTACTTGACAATGGAAATCGACATGGACAAAACCATGGAAGCCAGAAAAAGTATCAATGACTTGTCTCCTGTGAAAATATCTTTCAACGATATTATCATCAAAGCTGCTGCTGCTGCTTTGAGAAAACATCCAGACGTGAATACTTATTGGATGAGTGATACCAATAGCATCAGAAGAAATCACCACATCAGTATAGGTGTTGCCATGGCTATAGAAGATGGACTTGTAGTGCCAGTGGTAAAATTTGCAGACAACAAATCATTGTCTCAGATCTCAGCAGAAGTAAAAGAGTTTGGTGTTAAAGCCAAGGCTAAAAAATTGCAGTTGGATGAAATGCAAGGAAACACTTTCACCATATCCAACTTGGGTATGTTTGGAATTGAAGAATTCACTTCAATCATCAATGCTCCAGAATCATGTATTTTGGCTGTAGGTGCGATCAAGCAAACTCCAGTTGTGAAAAATGGTGAAATAGTGCCGGGCAATGTGATGAAAGTGACATTGACTTGTGACCATAGGACTGTAGATGGAGCAGTAGGATCGTCTTTCTTACAAACGTTGAAAGGACTCATTGAAGATCCAGTTAGGATTTTGATTTAAGCAATATTTGATAATTGAAAGGCTTTAGAATGAACTTCTAAAGCCTTTTTTCGTTTTACACAATCCAATAGAAAAAAATTAGATGACTAAATTGAGATCAACAACTGTATGTGCGATCAAGCACAACGGAAAAGTAGCGATAGGAGCGGACGGGCAGGCAACACTAGGCAACACAGTGGCCAAAAGCAATGTCAAGAAAATACGAAAATTACAAGACGGCAAGATAGTGACTGGATTTGCCGGATCAACTGCTGATGCCTTTACCCTTTTGGAAAGGTTTGAAGAGAAACTCAATTCCTATGGCGGTAATATGAAACGTGCTGCCATCGAATTAGCCAAAGACTGGCGAATGGATCGTTACCTGAGGAAATTGGAGGCGATGCTGATCGTCGCAGACAAAGACGAAATACTGATAGTATCTGGTACAGGAGATGTGTTGGAGCCGGACAATGATGTTGCTGTGATAGGTTCTGGTAGTATGTATGCCCAATCTGCCGCACTAGCTATGAAAAAGCATGCAGGAGACAAGCTCACTGCCGAAGAAATGGTTCGTGAAAGCCTCAATATAGCAGCTGACATCTGTATTTATACCAACCACAATTTGGTGGTGGAACGAGTAGAATAATACTCCAGTTTTCCTAAGAATATTCGAATCCTCCAAGAGTTTAAAACTTTTGAAGGGTTCTTTTTTTAAGTGAAATTTATTTCCAAGCCCTTCTTATAAACCTGAGCCAGTTGCCATGCAAAACATTGCTGATATCCTCCTGAGCGTATCCTCTGGCAGCAAGCATGTTGGGTAGTTTTTGCAAATCGGCTATAGTATCCAAGTCGGCAGGACCTTGCTCTTTACCAAACCCTCCATCCAGATCTGTACCAATGGCAATGTGATTGGCATTTCCTGCCAGTTGACAGATATGATCCATGTGGTCTATCATGCTTTCCAAAGAGAGTCTTGTGCTTTGAGGTGTGGATTTGCCACGCTCCCAACCCGGCACCATCATCCAGGCATCCAAAGGAGAACCGATGACGGCATTTCTACTAATCAGTTCTTTTAACTGTTCGTCAGAAAACTGCCTGTTGTGGTTGACCAATGCCCTACAATTTTGATGACTAGCCCATACATGTCCATGAAAACAATCCATGGCTTCCCAAAAGCTGTCGTCACATAGATGGGTAGCATCCAGGATAATCCCGAGGCGCTCGACTTCTTTTAGGAGTTCTTTTCCTTTTACACCAATTCCTCCGGTAGCATCTGTACCCTGAGCATACGTACCAGGGCCATAATGCGCTGGACCTATTGCCCTGAGTCCTTGTTCATAGGCCATTTCCAAATGATTAATAGTGACAATAGAATCAGCTCCTTCCAGACTTAATATGTAGCCCATTGGCGTATCCATAGAAGTGTTTTTCCATAACTTTAGGTGTGAGTCAAGACCAGCAAGGTCAGTGATTTGCACCAGATGACCTTTTTTTTCCATGGCTCGATACCAAGCGAGTTGCCCCTGAGTTTGTGCCCAAGCTTGTTCGGGAGAATTCCATCCCGGAAGCTTATTGCTTTTTTTGACATAGCGTGCAATTAATGTTGCTACACAAAGCCCGATATTGCCAGCCCTCATCTCCGAAAAAGTAACTGTACCATTACCCCTGTCAGGCTTGTCGGTCATTCCCTTTTCTTTCGCACGAATTTCTTCTACTGACCAAGTAAGGTCTCTGTTCCATTCCAATGCATTCATGGAAAGGTCAAGGTGAAAATCGAATATGAGGGGTTTGTTATTTATGTCCATGGTTGTAAACTTTAATTGTCAGTTTAAAATTCAAATACTAAGCATTCTTTTTCTAGCAACCACTTCCCATTTGTCTACTACTTCATTGTTTTCCACGACATATACATCGTGGTGTAGGGCAACTGTAGGGCAGATATGAATTGGAACCGCATAAAATGCGTGTTCTACTTCGTAAGTTTTATTCTTATTTTTTATAACTAAATGCTCTTCACTATGAGTGATCATTTCATAATCGTCCATGCCCATGATTTTTGCTCTTGGATGTTGCATCTCTGAAGCTATGGATTTATGTCCCAAATCCAGACAGGTTTGATTGTTTTCAAGTTTACTGACTACACGTGTAAGCAATACTGCAGCATGTAAAAAATCCATATCTTTAAACTTGGAACCGTAACCATAATCCCAAAAGATGGTAGTTCCAGGGCTCAAATCTCGATCGTTGTGCTGGGCGTGAACTGGAAATGTGGGACTCCCACCAGCAACTACTGTAGGAGTTTTCAGGTTTTCAGTTTCGATGGTTTTGATGAAATGTTGAACTACTGCGAATTCTTTCTCACACTTGGCTTTTCTGTCTTCAAAATTGGTATCACGAATGTGCCCATCATAAACATGGAGGCCGCCGTTGCTTATGTTCGGTAGTTCATTTATTAATTTATATAAGGAAAGTGCTTTCTCCCCAGGAGATATTCCAGAGCGGTTCATCCCACTATTTATATCTATAAAAACAGGAATGTTTACATTATCCTCTTGAACTTGTTGTGATAATAATCCTGCTGACTTTTCATTGTCCACAATGGCAGAAAACTGAACTTCTGGAAAGTGTTTGATAAGAGCAACCAACCGCTTGATATTTGGCCCTACCAATTGATGGGCGATGAGAATATCTTCTCCACCATTTTGTGCAACCATTTCTGCCTCTGCGATCGTGGCACATTTGAATTTCTTTATACCATAGTCCACTTGCATCGCAATGAGTTGTGGTAGTTTATGAGTTTTCACATGTGGACGTAACCTTTCTACTCCTCCTGCCATTTCAATCATTTTTTCAATGTTGTGTCTGACCCTTTCAGGGTAAATCAACAGGCTTGGAGAAGGGATCTCATCAATGTTTTTTATTTCGTACCAATGGCTCATGCTCAATAATTTAAAAAAAGGAATATATACTAGTGGCTAAAAAGATGGGGGCAATTGCCCCTATCTGTGTATTCACACACCTAAGGATGTAATTCAAAAATGGCTTCTACCTCTACAGCAATGTTGCCTGGTAAAATCATGCCTACTGCACTTCTTGCTCCGAGTCCATTTTCTTCACCAAATACTTCAGCCATCAGTTCACTAAAGCCATTGATGACCATAGGGTGCTGGTGGAAATCTGGAGCGCTATTCACCATGCCTAAAACTTTGATTACTCTTTTCACTTTATTGATGTCAGGCAAGTTGTCTTTCAAAGTAGAAAGCATGGTCAACCCCACTTGGCGGGCCGCATGCTTGCCTTCTTCTAAAGTAAGGTCTTTCCCTACCACACCTTTGATAAGTGAAGCATCAGGAAGGCATGGGCCATGTCCAGAAACGTATAACATATTGTTTACA
This sequence comes from uncultured Reichenbachiellaceae bacterium, assembly GCA_963976505.1. Classification (GTDB taxonomy): domain Bacteria; phylum Bacteroidota; class Bacteroidia; order Cytophagales; family Cyclobacteriaceae; genus CAXBNB01. The sequence goes on along the minus strand of CAXBNB010000366.1, from coordinate 128 downwards.
ATGGTAATAGGTCGATAAACTCCACCTGGCGGTGGTGCAGGAGGCAACTCAAGACCTAACTTAATTATGTTTTCTTCAATGTTTTGTGTCATTTTATAAAATTATATTTTTTACTTGTTGAAGTATAT
>CAXBNB010000365.1:0-5038 GCA_963976505.1 uncultured Reichenbachiellaceae bacterium | reverse complement strand
TGCAAATAAGCTTCCGCAACTGTTAACTTGACATCCGCCAATCTCAAAATACGGGTATTCACCCCTGAGGAGATTCCGCAACAGCCTTGTCCATTTTTGTTATCCATTAAATCACCTCTGTCTCCATTGATGTATTTGATAAACTGATTTCCACCAAATCTACCCCAACTCTTGGTGCCAATTGTTTCAGCTCGTCGTGGATCTGCTGCATCAAATGCATTCATCAATTTGTCAGTTGGTCCTACTGACCCACCTCCGGAACTACCATTGGACCAGTGGTCAGTGAAGTAGCCATAATAAGCACCCAAAGCACCATTTCCTCCACCATAATCGTTATCCAACCAAGGGTTTTCTGAATTGTTAATACCTGCCTGAAACTCAAAAAGTGATTCAAGGTTGTTTTCACTTCGGTAGTCAAAATTATCACCAAAATGAACGCCAGCTATCGTGCTTTCAGCAGCATCAATGGATTCAAATGCGGTAATTGCCTTTCCATAATCGCCATTTCTATCACCACCACTATAGTCATCCGCATAATTAGCCCTCAAGGTATATGCCTTAACCAAAAGTCCACGTGCACTGTTCTTAAAAACCCTTCCTTTATTGCTAACATCCCACGAATCCGGCAGCAAAGTTTTGGCTTCTTCTAAATCAGTGATTGCGGCATTAAGCAATTCAAAATCGGTGCTTGGAGGATTGGTAGCTGTTTCCAAAGACTTAATCCATTCATTTTTCAACGGTCCTTTGCGCCACTTCTCCCATATCTGCATGTGTGCCCAACCTCTAAAGAAAAGGGCTTCTCCCTGATTGTGTTTTTTAAGATCAGGATCCACATAAACTGCAGCTGATGCTTCTACTTGCTCCAACATAAAGTTGGCCCTATTTATTACGATATAATACCTCTGCCACATCATAGCATTTCTATTGTCAGCAGGAGATATTCCGGCAAATGCTTCATATTCCGCATTTGAATTACCACTATTGGTAAGGTCATCCCCTTGCAATAACCAATATGGATGAATAGTCGTCCTTCTACTTATTTCACTGGTTCCTAAGTTGGCCGAATAGATATTGGCCAATTCAGCGTACATTCCTCCAATACCTCTTTGGATTTTACCTTCATTGTCAAAGTAGGTTGTTGATATTTCATCAGCAATTGGCACTTCAAGGTACTCATCAGTACATGATACAATTATGCTGACACCTAATACTAATAGTAATGCAATTAATTTTGTTTTTATCTTTTTCATAATATTCTAATTATTAAAAGTTTACAGAAAACCCTGTATAAAACATCCTTGGTGATGGATTGTCATCAGATTCTGGATCAAGTCCAGAATAATTGGTAAGGGTGAATGTGTTAGAAGAACCTACATAAATGCTTAGGTTACTTACATAATTGCCCAAGGATTTATAAAAAGACTCGGGGAAAACATAATTAACTCTAACATTAGCAAGTCTGAAATAATCAGCATTTTCGATAAACAAACTAGAGAACCTGAAGTTGTTGGCTGGATCTCCCCATATCATTCTAGGCAAACTAGTATTCGCATTTGATGGTGTCCATGAGTTAAGTGCTTCAGTACTGCGGTTTGCTCCATTTACACTTGGATTTGAAAATTGTCTTATTGAGTTGTATTTCTGTATATCTCCAACTCCATAAAACACCATGTCTAACGATAGCCCTTTATAAGCTACATTAAAGTTTAGCCCATAGTAATAGCCAGGAGTGGTTTTCCCCAAATATGCTTGATCAAACTGATCCACTTGGCCATCAGGGTTAGGATTATAAAATTCACTGTCATCATTAGGTGCACCATACAAGTCTTTGAAGTAATAATCACCTTCTGTGACCAATGGGGCATTATACGCCACGTCGTTAGTCTGAGCCATCCAGGCCTGAGCCTCCTGATCGCTTTGAAATGTACCATCATATACTGGTCCTCTAAGAAATCCGATCGGCATGCCAACTTCTACTCGACCTGCATTGGTCGAAATTGGAATACCTTCATAAATCTTTTTGACTTCATTTTTCTGAGTTGTCAGGTTTCCTCCAACGCTGAACGAGATGTCATTTACTGTTTTGGTATAATTGAAAGTCATCTCGATTCCTTTGTTGGTTACATCCCCAACATTTGCTTCTGGACCATGTATAATTCCAGAACTCAACGGAATTACAACACCTTGCAACAGTCCTTCTGTCAGCTTGTCGTAATATTCAAATGAGAAATCTAAGCTATTGAAAAATCTGGAATCAAAACCAATATTAATTGTGGTAGTAGTCTCCCAAGATAGTGTTGGGTTTGGAAGGCCAAAAACAGTAGCTGCGTCGCTTATTGTTCCATACCCTCCATTTGTATTTCCCCAAACATAATTTGGTCTCTTATTGATGGTGGATAGGTAAGCATTTTTGGTTACCTCATCGTTTCCGAGTTTGCCATATCCAGCCCTGAATTTAAAGTCATTTAAGAAGGATACATTCTCCATAAATGGTTCTGTAGATAACCTCCAAGCTGCAGATACAGCTGGAAAGACTCCCCATCTATGTTCTGGCGCAAAACTGGACGAACCATCTCTTCTAATTGAAAAGTCTAAATAATATTTAGATGCATAGTTGTATCCTGTCCTAAGAAATGAACCAAAACGAGCAGATTCTTCTTTAAAAATGAAAGCACTATTGGTAATACCACTACCCAGTCTTATCAAGTCTCTATCTAAAGTGCTGATGTTTTCGGAATACAGCTCGCTATATTGATAGCTGTGATTATTGCCCATGGCACCTACTAAAATATCTATTTTGTGATCTCCTATTGTTTTCTGATAGTTAGCTGTAATATCAAATTGATTGGTGAGGTTATTGCCGTTAACAATATTATAATTACCCAATGATCCTGGAACAGATGGTGATTCAGGATCGGCACCCTGAGAACTAAACCAATATGATTCCCTCGGGTAGATTTTATTAATTCCGGTCACGGTGTTGTCGATGCTATAAGCACCTCTTACCTTCAAATCCTGAATAGGTTCTACTTCTAAATAAACTCTACCGGTATTTCTTAACCCTTTGTATAGCAAATCGTCCAAAGACAATATTGCCAAAGTATTGTGACTGGTACTGTTGCCATAAAGCCTATTACCTGTCCAGTTACCAGCCGCATCATATCCTTCTAGGACTTGAGCAAATCCTCTCCCATTCACACCATTTTGATCGTATATGGGTTGAAACGGTACTTTTGACGCTGCACTGACCGTACTAGATGCAGCCCGTCCACTTTCTGTAGAACTGATCCTACCATTAAAACCTGCTCTTAGCCATGGATTGATGTCCATGTTTAATTTGAATGTACCATTCAATCTATCAAGGTAGTTACCAATGTAAACACCATCTTGACCACTTTTACCCAACGACACAAAATAATTTACTGCTTTAGTTCCTCCTGAAAAGTTGACGGAATAGTCCTTAGTCATTGCATTTTGGTTTTCTACGGCTCTCTGCCAATCAGTGGTGGCTTCATTACCACGATAGTTAGGGCTTGTTGGATCAAACACTCTTAGGTCAGATGCAACAATCTCCGAATTGGAATCTGTAGCCCAAAGTGCATTGTTAAAATCGGTATATTGTTGAGAGTTGAGTACCTCCACCCGTTTTGTGATGTTTGTCCAGCCAATCCTTGATGAAAAGGATACTTTTGGTTTTCCTGTTGCCCCGCTTTTCGTTGTAATCAATACTACACCATTTGCTGCCCTAACACCATAAATGGCAGCTGCAGATGCATCTTTCAATACTGTAATAGACTCAATATCTTCAGGGTTTATCAATGACATCACGTTCATTGATCCTCGTCGGTAATTTCCATTGTCTGTTTGTCCTTCGATTCCTGCTCCATATTCTTCCAACATCACGCCATCTACCACATATACCGGATCAGCTACTCCCCATGTATTTGTACCTCTCACTCTAATAGTAGGTCTAGACATAGGATCACCGTTGTTTCCAGATACCTGTACTCCTGCCATTTGTCCCTGCATGGCCATCTCAGGAGACATAGAAAATCTTTTGGTTATTTTTTCACTGGATATTTGTGAGATAGCCGTAGTTACATCTCTTTTAGCTTTTTCGCCATAACCTATCACCACAATTTCAGACAACTGCTGGGCATCTGGAGCCATGTTTATATTAATTTCTGACCTGCTCCCTATCTCCACTTCTTGTGTCAAATAACCAACATAAGAAATTACAAGAATGCCATCTTCAGGTGTTGTGAGCTTAAAGTTTCCGTCTAAATCAGAAGTAGTACCGGATGCAAGTCCCTTAACCACAATAGTGGCTCCTGGCAGTCCCTGACCCGTTTCATCAGTTACTTGCCCTGAAATCTCCACATCAGCAACTAAAGACTCATGAATGATTTCACCTGAGGCAGAATTTCCCGATATCACACTAATATTTTGGTTGACTTGGCGAAACTTTAAACCTGCCTGTTTCGCAACTTCTATTAGCACATCACTTACCTTCTGATTGGAAGAGGACGTAATGGTTACTGATTGTTTCAGCTTCTGTTTGATCTCTGATTTGTCATAAGAAATCGTAAAATCCGTTTTGGATTCTATCTCATTGAAAATTTTCTGCAATGAACTGACTTGTGCATTTATATTTATGCCCACTTCCCTTACGCTCTGATTTTTCTGTGCTTCTAAATCTCCTGCGAGCAGTAAATTCATCAGACAGATTTGTACAAATACGCCATAGGCAAAGTACTTTGAAAGCATAATTATTACTTGTAATGATTTAAATTTCATATTTTTACATGATTTCGTTAAACATATTTTAGCGATAGGGTAATCTGAACACACGCCAATGTGGTTACCCAATCTTATTAAGTCTGTCAACCTTGTTGGCAGACTTACTTTTTTTAAGTGCTATTTTGAACTATCATTTTATCATTTTTTAATTTCTATAACTAAGCGTTACGGTTTCATTACTTATATCAAAATCGAATTTCTTCACGTGCCCCATACTAATCAGTACATTTTCTAATGA
>CAXBNB010000364.1:0-5051 GCA_963976505.1 uncultured Reichenbachiellaceae bacterium | reverse complement strand
TATGCAAGCTGTAGAGTAGCCGTTTTCTTTCAGCATTTCTGCCATAGTATATTCTTCCGGTGACAACCCATTTTCAGAAAATGGAAACAAAACCGCTTCATGTAGGTTTGCCCGTTTGGGGTAACGCCCTGTCATCAATCCTGCTCGAGATGGCGTACAAACTGTAGCCGGCACGTAAAAATCTGTGAAACGAATGCCCTCACTGGCAAGCTGATCAAAATTTGGAGTCTTGAAGCCTTCAGCACCATAGCATCCTACATCTGCATAGCCTTGGTCGTCCGTAAAGAAAATAATAATATTGGGTTTCTTCTCCTCCGTTGCGCAAGAGGCAAGGAAAAAGACGATTCCAAAGAAAAGACTACCAATCATCCACCCAAAGCATCGGGTTGGATCACCAATTACTGACTTTAATATAAGTTTCATTTAAGCTCTTTTTTTGAAATGATTTTATAGCTAATGGTTTCGTAGGCACTCTTATATCCTGCTTCATAAAAAACGAAAATGTTGCCATTTTTCAACTCAGTCAAATCAGAATATGCAGCATGAGATTCGTGAATAGGAATTTTCTTATACCAACTTTGACCACCATCATTGCTCATCGAAAGCGTCATGTTTCGGCGTGATTTGGGATCAGCTGGATTGGTAAACAAGAGCTTGCCTTTTTTACCTACAGTCAAGACAGCACCTTGACATCTTGGCTCTGGCAATTGATCATCAAACCGCTGATAGATCCATGTATCACCTCCATCTTTGCTTATAGCAACTTGCCTCACCTGTGAGTCCTTACGGGCATAATTTCTCATGTTTAAGATTAAATCTCCATTGGCCAATTCCGCTACCGAACATTCATTTACCTGATCTTCTGGGGTAGTACCTCCCAGCTGCCAGGACTTGCCATTATCATCTGAGTAAAATACATGAGAGTAGTATTTTTTCGAATCTCTCTCTATATGATCGCAAGGGATCATCAAGCGTCCTTTATAAGCTTTGCTTTTCATTTGAATACCATGCACAGGCCCTGTGGCATACCAGGTCCAGTCAGGAAGTTTCACCGATGCAGTGATATTTTTTGGAGTACTCCAGCTTTCGCCATGATCATTTGAAATCAGGTGATAGATCTCTCTACCTTCAATACTGGTACCAGCGATAATTCGAGATTCATGGTCCTTGCCATTGTTCCAAGTAGTCAACAAATGGATAGTACCAGATTCTTGATCCACTACTGGAGCAGGATTTCCACATACATTGTCATCATCGTCCCATATCACTTTCATTTCACTCCAAGTCACGCCATTGTCAGTTGATTTTTTCATCACAATGTCAATGTTTCCCGTGTCGGAGATACCATTTTTTCTAGCTTCGCAAAATGCCAACACCGACCCATCTTTTGCTACCACTACTGCAGGAATCCTATAGCTGGCATAACCATCATCTCCAGCTTTAAACAGAGCATTCAACGGGTTTTCATTTAAAGCATCCTGACCAAAACTTACGCTGGACATTAGCAACAATGCACACAAATAGAAGTATTTCATTTTAAAATAGTTGATTATAATGTGATGAAATCATTTAGAAAAGAAAATTAACGCATTTATGCAATAGGTAAAACAATAAAGCCAAATCATTGAACCATTATTTCATCCGCAAAAATCCAACTTCCCATTCCTGCACCATGGTGCCACTCTGGAGCTATATCTAAGTTGTCAGCGACTACTTTGATGTAGCGAGCAGAAGTTGGATTGAAACTCAGATCGAAATACTGTATGTCATTGACCTTACTTTTGGAGGTCAGTTGACTTTGGTTTTTTACGCTACCTAGCAACTTAAAATCCTTGCCATCTACAGATCCATAGTAAGAAACACTGCTTGGAAAAAAGACAATATGATTGGTGACTTGCAAATAGGCACTGGATATCTTACTGATATCTGTGGGTGCTTCCAAATCAACAATTGCAACCATGTCATTCCCTTCAAATCCTAACCAATTGGCATAAAAATTGGCTCCACCAAGTGCACCATCTGTGAGGGTCTGTGGGTCTTCATTCGCGTATTTTTTGGGATTAGTCAGCAACTTCACTGGCTTTCCAATTGCTATATTCTCTTGCTGGGCCCTATTCATAGTTTTTTCATAAACTTCCAAGTATTCATCCACCTTGTAGCCCATTTCATTCATCAGTGTAATGCTGCGGTCTTCGCATGTTGATTTAAAGCGGGACAACCGCTTTTTTAATGCTTGGGGCACAGATTTTCTACCAGAATCGTCCGTTTCATACAATGAAAAACCATCTGTCGTATTTCTCTTTGAGGCTTCCAAAATCGCATAATCAACACTTATCCGTGCTCCTTTTACTCGATTTAATACCATTGGTTTATCTGCCACCAATTTTTCAGCTTCATCAAACCATGCATCGTATTGGCGCAAAAGTTCAGGGTTAAGAAAAGAATCAAAAGCCTGAGAAGGATCTCCATATAAAAAGAGAAAAAATGTTGAATCTTTTTGAATCTCTTCGTGCACGGTTCGTATGTAGTTGCCAACATATTCTCCTGCTTCTTCATAATACCCTTCCAAAAAATCCTGCATCACTGAATCCACAGATAGCTCAGGATTCCAAAGCAAATTGGCAGTGAGGTAAGAGCGCAATTCGAATAGTTCGCTCGGATGGTTGCTGTGTTGCTCAAAAATCCACTTGGCACTATTGTCCCTAAATAATTTAATGTTAGGCTGCAAGGTCATAAGGTTGGGAAAGGGAGCTAAAAAATTAGTGAATTGAGTAGTGTAGTCCCAAATTCTAACATTGTCACTTTTTTCACCCCAAGCCCTCAAATCTTCTGTAAAGGCAGCACACTTCTCTTCAATGGGAGCACTTCGATCGCACTCTATAGAACACAATGTAATCAATACATTTTCTTCTGGGCGTATAAACTTAGGCGCCTTGCGGGTATATTGGTAGGCCAAAGTTGAAACCTGGACGTCAGGAAATTCCCTTGCCACTTCATTTACAAAGTATATCATAGAACCAGATGCTGATTCCTCTTTCTTATGAATTTCTTCACAAGGAGCACACTGACAATATTGTTGGTTGTCGTCCTGACTGACGGAAATCACCTTTGCAGTTGGGTTGTTTTTCAATAGAATGCGCACAGTATCCTTTACTATTTGTAATACTGCTTTATTGGTAAGGCACAATTGAGTCGGTATTCTTTTCCCATTCCTCAAAGCATAATACTCAGGATGTTTATCATAGTATTTTTCTTTAGGTACGAAATGATGAAAAGTATGTACTCTGGCTGTAGGCACATAATTAGGAAAGGATTCATCCGTGACTTTTCTCTTGTTTGCAAACTCTTCATTTTCATAAAACAAACGAGAATGTACTGTCCTAGTAGTAATAGGTGGTTGATACTTGTAGTTCAGCCCCGCTTCAATAGAAATTGATTCTAGTTTGGGAATCTTTTCTACTTCAGGTGAATAAAACCGGCAACCAAGATGGTTTTCAAGAAAAGTATAAACGCAATTCAAAGTACTTTTAGAATCTCCACCTGACAGTATCAGTTGGCCTGCGATATTCTTGATGAGAATTTCTTCTTTGGCCAAGGTCACATCTTTCATCTGAGAGGTTGCACCGATCCAGATACCAAATTCTATTGGCTGTTGGCCTTCATGGGTAATGACGAAATCAGTATTTGATATTTTACTCAGGTATTTCTTCAGTTCCTCAGCTGCCTTTTCCTCAATTACATCAGCATCAATTGGCAACACTATGACATAATTTGTTTTGCCTTTCTTCACCAATTCACTACCCGGATTTTGGCAGGCGGAAAAACTAAAAATAATTAGTGCAAGAAAAACACAGTTGAAACCAATACGATGTTTATTCATTATGAGCTGGTAATTTGATAAGCTGCCACAAGTTAATAAATCTTTGAAAAGTGAACTTACCCCAACTCCACCGAATACACCATAGGTAAATCTGAAGAAACCAAGCTCCAGGATTCTCCTAAGTCATTGGACGTATACACATTGCCTGTTGTGGAACCGAATACGAGTGAATCTCCGTCGATTGCCAGTGCATGCCTATATACTATATCATAACAATTTTCCTGGGGAAGACCATTTCGAAAAGCTGTCCATTTTTTTCCACCATCAGTAGTGCGGCAGACACACATTGCCTTATCTACAGCTACCCTGATTTCATCAGATATCCCCGGTACTACCCAAGCCATTTCAGGGTTTTCTTCATGTACAGCAATTGCAAAACCAAAGTTGGCAACTCCATCTTTTTCATGAACGGGCTCCCAATTTTTGGATCCATCATGTGTTACATAAATCCCGCAATGATTTTGATTCCAGAGCACATCCGGGTTAGAAGGAGATCCGACCACCAGGTGTGGGTCCTGCCCAACTTCAGCTTCTGGTTTTGGCAAGAATTCGGCTGTCATTCCTTTGTTGGCTGGATTCCAAGTCGCTCCTTCGTCTTTGGTTTCGAATACTCCAGCGCAGCTGATTCCTAAATAAATATGTCGGGAATCTCTAGGGTCAACAATGATAGAATGGATACCGGGATTGTCTCTCCCACCACCAAACCATTGCGTTTTTCTACTAGGGTGATCCCAAAGAGATTTGACTATGTGCCAGGTATCTCCATTGTCTTCAGACTTGAACAATGCTCCAGGATCAGTTCCCAAATACAAAACACCTGGCCGATCCATTCCGCCATGTGAAAAAGCCCAAATATATGTTACCGATGCTGGCACTCCTTCTTTAATTTCTTCGCCCTCCGGTATTTTTGGTGCTTCTATTTCTTCCCAATCTTTTCCTTGATTTACCGATCGGTGCAACTTTACTCCCCAATGTCCATGATCCAAACAAGCCCACCATGTATCAGTACGTTCATCGATAAATGACAAGGAAACCGGAATGCCTAAGAAATGTGTGCTGTCATGTTTCCATGATGCTGATTCGCGTTTATAAATGATCAACCCTTTTCGGGTACCGAGTAACAGATTGTTTTTTGAAGTAGCCATTATTCAATATTTTAGTCATTGATAGT
>CAXBNB010000363.1:0-5051 GCA_963976505.1 uncultured Reichenbachiellaceae bacterium | reverse complement strand
TCATAATCCTCAAACACGGGCTTATGAAATATGTAATTTGAGGCTTTTATGTCCTCTTGAATTACTTCTTCAAATTCATACACGACATCTCGTAATTCAATTGGATCTAAGTCCCTTAAAACATTTCTTGATATTGCCTCATAAAAATATGCAGTATAGGTGCTAAAACTTTTCAAATTCTCATCAAGTCTTTCCGTTCTCATTAGTGCTTCAGACAAATCTGCCACAGCCTTTTTGAGATATCGAATATCGGTATCAAATGCAGGTAGAAATCTGTCAATTTCATGAACGAATTCTCCTATTACTAAGCCAAGGCCAGCAAGAATACGAAGCATATTCATTTCTTCGATAAGTTCTTTCTTTCGTTCTTTCTCCTTTTCACGGCCAGATTTTAGCTTGTGAAGTTTTTCCTTGAGTTTACTCTTGGAATCAGAAGAACCTTTGTTTTCTTGATCAGAGTCATCATTTTCAATCAATGTCTCTAATTCAAAAATCGCTTCATCAACTTCTTGTTCTGGAGGTTTCTTTTCCTTTTTCTCCCAGTCTTTTTGTCCAGCTGTTCCTTTTCTTCCTCTAATATCGGCTACCCTTAATACTGCGCTGATAATTGTTCTATATACAAAGTCATATAATTCTTTGAAAGCTGCATTTTCTATTAGACCCTCTCGACTTGCAGTTTCTTTGAAAAGAATATCATTTTTATCATCAACTTCAACAAAGCCAAGAAAACTGTTATTTTGATGAGGTGAGAGGATCACTCTTCTTCTAGTAGATTCATCAAGGCCAATCCAATCATTTCCTTTGTCACCATAAGGAAGTACTCTGAATCCATTTCGATAAAGTCTGATACCACCGTATTCATTGGCATAGGCTCGAATAAATGTTTCCGATTGTTTTGGAATTTTTCCAATACCCCAGATATAATAATAGCATTTGAAATGAATATCTCTTATTATGTTGAATTTAGACTTATCATTATTTCTATCCTTGCCAATTAGGAATGTCTCTTCTGGAAAATTTAATTTATCACTCTTCAAACTCCAACAGCCTTGTCCATCGTTAGTTACATATCCTTCAATTTCTGCTAGTGCATGCTGGTAAAATGCCTCATTATCATCAATGATAGAATCAAGCTTATTGTCATGTTTCCTATAATAAGAACTCTTAAACCCTGGATCAACTCTATTAGTTTCTGAGACTTTTCGTTTGTCAGAAAGTGGAAACGGTTGAAGTAAATCTGAAGTATAGCGGTAGGCACGCTTTATCATTGCATCTGTCCAAGCATCCCTCAAGCCATCAATAACTAGAGTTGTACCTTCATCTTTTGTCTTGGCTACTGTTTCAATCTGATTTGAGATTAAAAGCAATTCCTTATCACTTTCGAAATCGTCCCAAGCGATTGTGATGCTAATTGCCTCATCTGATTCGAGAGTCTGTGTAATTACTGTCAATTTGGTTCCTAACCTTTGAGTCGAAAATCTCCCAATTCCCTTTTTACCTGCCCTATATCGTCCATATCTACTTGAAATAGGATTGTGAATCTTATCAGCAGAAGAGAGCCTCATAAAACCGCTAATAAGCTGACCTCTTGTCATACCAAGTCCATCATCTTCAATTGTTAATGTCCCTCCTTCTTCCCAAGCATTATCAAAAATAAGTTTGACTTCTAATGCATCAGCATCATAAGCGTTTTTGACTAGTTCAGAAACCGCCGTTTCATGCCTTCCAACTAGTTCAAGTCCAAGCCTATTAATGATTCCTGCATCCACAGAAAACCGAACAATGTCACTATCAAGTTTGGCGATCTCATGTGAAAGGGATAGAACAATACTATTGTCGGAATTATCCTTCTTAAGTTCCTCGTTTAACTTTCTTTTTAGTTCTAATATCTGGGTCTGTGTATCCGTCATTGCTCCAATGTTAAGTGTCCACAGATTTCTTTAAGAATTTCGCTAGGCTCAGAATCAATAGCTAGTGCTATCAAATAGAGTTCATCTGCTCTCAACTTAGTAGTTGGATTAAGTGATAGTTCGCTGATTCGTGATGGATTAATTCCAGTTCTTCGGCTTACTTCAGCTTTGTTCACAGATTTCTTAACTAATAATTCTCCCAATCTTGTCATAGCAATTCAGTAGATAGTAAAAGTAAGAAATTCTACAAGGTTATCCAGAAAATCTACATAATCATTTTGAAAGTCCTCATGGAATCGTTCTCAAGCTCTTTTGCAAGTTTTGGTTTGCGGGCTGAATGTGTGACTTGCAAATGTGCTTATTTGCAGAATCGTCCTTGAAGGCGAGCAATCAAATATAATCAATCTCACTTTCTATTTTTCCAGCAATTGAGGAAGAAACGAGACTAACTCAGGGAAAATAATAACCAAAACCAGAAGTAGGATCTGAATGGCCACAAAGGGAACTATACCTCTGTACAGTTGACTGGTTTTGACTTCCGGAGGGGCTACACCTTTTAAGTAAAACAATGAAAATCCGAATGGAGGGGTGAGAAAAGAAGTTTGCAGATTTAATGCGATTAAAATGCCTATCCAAACCAAATCTATTCCCAAAGCGGAAAAAATAGGAGCTGCAACTGGGACTATTATAAAAATGATTTCGATGAAATCTATAAAAAAACCAGCTACGAATACCACCAACAGCACCAAAGCTAGAAAAACATAGGGCGATAGATTGGCACCCACTATAAGTTCGGAGAGCAGCCTGTCTCCACCCATACCTCGGAAAACCAAAGAAAAAGAGGTAGCCCCAATAAGGATCACAAAAACCATACAGGTAAGAAAGGTGGTCTCCTTCATTACCTCTTTCAGTATTTTTAGATTAAACTTACCTTGTAAAATTGTTAGTAGTATCGATCCTATTGCTCCTACAGCAGCTGCTTCAGTTGGGGAAGCAATCCCTGCAAATATTGACCCTAGCACTGTCAGTATTAGTAGAAAAGGAAAAATGAATGCATATACTATTTTCTTTGTAGCGCATTCTTTCCAAAACTCCTTTCTTTCGCCTTCTGGAATGCATGGTGCCACCTCAGGCTTAATCATTGCATATATGACGATGTATATCAGGTAAAGTCCGACAAGAATCACCCCGGGAATAATGGCAGCTGTAAACAAGTCTCCCACAGAAACATTCAATACACTTCCAAGCAAAACCAAAACCACAGATGGTGGAATGATTTGCCCCAATGTACCGGAAGAAGCAATCACTCCAGTAGCCAATTCCGTTTTATAACCTCTTTTGAGCATGGTGGGCAAACTGATCATCCCCATTGTGATGACGGTAGCCCCCACAATGCCTGTAGAAGCTGCAAGCATACCACCTACGATGACCACAGATATTGCCAAGCCTCCTTTGAGTTTGCCAAATAGCATCGCCATAGTTTCCAATAGCCGTTCTGCCAAACCTGACTTTTCTAGCATAATCCCCATAAAGACGAATAGCGGTACCGCCATCAAAACGAAATTGCTCATGGTGCCAAAAATTCTCAGCGACAGCAAGTAGAAAAAATTGGTATCAAAATAAATGAGTCCGGCAATCACAGACAGTCCACCCAATGTAAAAGCCACAGGGTAGCCAAATAGGATCAGTAAAAAAACCAATCCAAACAGAATAAAAGGAACGTACTCACTCATTGATGCTTTCGGTTTCTATATTCAAAATGACAATAAGAGATTTTAGCAATTCTGATATCCCTTGTAGCAGCAGTAGTAAAATACCAATAGGAATGGTCGCCTTTATTATAAATCGATAAGGCAAGCCCCCGGGATCAGCACTAGATTCCATTATATTGTAAGAGGCTATGACAAATGGTACCGAAGTACTAATAATGACCACACAAAAAGGGATCAAGAAAAACACTGTTCCTATGAGGTTTACCCATGCCTTTCTTTTTGCAGTAAAGTTCGTGTAAAAGACATCTACGCGGACGTGCTTGTCATACTTCAAAGTAAAGGCAGCACCTATCATAAATATAACGGCAAACAAGTGCCACTCCAGCTCAAACAATGCAGCTGTACTTTTATTGAAGGCATACCTGAGCAGCACATCGACACCAATAATTGCCACCAAAACAATACTCAACCAGGAAACAATTTTTCCGGTGGATTCTATCAGGTTTTCGATAAAAAGAGAAAGTCGCTTCAATGGATGGTAGTGAGATGGTGTTTACTAACAATAAACTTTTTGATAGTTGAAAAATTCGAATAGGTCTAAAATCAAATATATTTCATCTTGGGCAAACTACAGTCAATTTCACCACACAGAATTTTATTTGAAAGGATTGACGCTGAAAAATGTTAAAGTTGGTTAATTAACGGCATTTATTTATTTGAATAAAAATCAAAACCTATAGATTAGTATATCAAAATATCCGTTTTGGTTTTTACACGCTTTGAAATACATCAAACTTCATATATGAAAAGTATTAAAATTTATTCTCTGGTACTGCTGACCACTCTATTTTTTGTAGTTTGTACAGCTGACGCTAAAATAAAAGACCTTTCTCCGTCAATTGAAAAAAGACAAGACGATGATAAAATTCCTTTGAATCCAAAGGTGAAATACGGCAAACTACAAAATGGTTTGACTTACTATATCATGGAAAATCCAAAACCTGAAGATAAGGTTGAGCTTCGACTGGTTGTAAACGCCGGATCAATTCTGGAAGACGATGATCAAGTAGGGCTTGCCCATTTCATGGAGCACATGAATTTTAACGGCACCAAAAACTTTAAAAAAAATGAGCTGGTTGATTACTTACAATCTGTAGGTGTAAAATTCGGAGCGCACCTCAATGCCTACACTGGATTTGATCAAACTGTCTATATACTACCCATACCATCTGATGACGATGAAGTGCTAGAAAAAGGCTTTCAGATCCTTGAAGATTGGGCACACAACGCGGACCTAGCTGGCGATGAAATAGACAAAGAAAGGGGCGTAGTATTAGAAGAATACAGAATTGGTCTTGGAGCTGGTAAAAGAATGCTCAACAATTACTTACCCAAAGTAATGTACGGATCAAAATATGCCGAGCGTCTG
>CAXBNB010000362.1:0-5089 GCA_963976505.1 uncultured Reichenbachiellaceae bacterium | reverse complement strand
CGATGATTCTATTCCTTGCCGGAAAAAAATGAGCCTCCGGGGTTGTGCCCAAAAACTTCTCGGATACAATCGCTCCGTTTTCCATCAAATCAACGGTATACTTTTTATGTACTACAGGGTATATTTTATCCAAGCCACCTGCCAGTACGGCTACAGTTGGCAAGTTATTGTCCAATGCAGCCCGATGTGCAGTAATGTCAATGCCGTAAGCGAGCCCACTGACTATAATTGCACCGTGTGGAACCAAGTCTTTAACTATTGATTCAGTCACAGACTTTCCATATTCTGTAGCTTTCCTTGTACCTACTATTCCTACAACTTTTTGTTTGTTAAAATTGATATTGCCATTAGAAAACAATATGATGGGTGAATCATTTACCAATTTCAATCTGGAAGGGTAACCAGCATCGGTATAAAATAATAGATCCACATTGGCAGCTAGGCATTTCTCTATTTCCTTTTCAGCATTTTGTAGCACTTGAGAAGACAAAATTGATTCAATTGTCTTTATCCCAATGCCAGGAATTCTTTGAAGTTTTGATTTAGAGTTATTGAATATAGCCTTGGCAGAACCACAATAACTAATGAGTTGCTTGGCATTAATATCGCCTATGCCATGAATAAATTTAAGGGCTACCTGGTAAAGCTTTTCATCATTCATCGACCAATGAAAATATTAAAAACCTGAGTGAGAGGCTAACTGTTCTGTAGCTCTTGTTTCATTTTTTGAAGAAATGCCTTAATGTTTTTCAAGGAATCTAGCATGTCTATTTTTCCAACTGCTGCGTTTACATCGCTCTTTATAAATTCCCTTGCTCCATTGAGGGTGTAGCCTTTTTCTTTTACCAAGTGGTAAATAAGCTTCACATTTTTTACATCCTCCTTTGTGAATTGTCTATTGCCTTTTCTGTTCTTTTTCGGTTTGATGATGTCAAACTCACTTTCCCAAAACCTAATCAGGGAGGTGGCTACACCAAGGTCATCGGCTACTTCGCCAATGGTGTAATATCTTTTCTCTATTTCTTTTTCTTTGTACGGCACAATTCTAGTTGTCAATATAATTAATAAAACCGGAATCATCAATCAATAAATTAATTTCCGGGAAATCTTTTTTCGTCAGCTCCTGTATTTTCTTAATCACAGAATTATTCGGGTCAATTTTAGGACCTCCTGCACCCAACTGTCTTATGGGTATCACTTCACCTTTGAGAAACCTTCCCTCATGGTTCGTATAAACTTTCACTATTGGAGCTATCCCATTTACACCTCTTAAGTTAAACCGCCCGTAGGTACAAAAATTACCAAGGCTATAGATAATAAATCGGTCCTTATACAAATCCATTGCCCTAGTTACATGCGGGCCATGTCCGAAAACCACATCAGCGCCGGCATCAACCATTGTATGTGCAAACTCATACACATTCCCCCTATTTTCACCATAAAAGGTTTCTGTCTTGCGGGGCACGTGCTCATACTTACTCCCTTCTGCACCACCATGAAAAGATACAATCACAATGTCCACAATGGAGTCCAAATGAGCAACTATCTGTTTGGCCTTTTCCAAATTATGAATGCTGACCGTTCCTCGATTGGGAGAAAAAGCTACCATGCCATATCTCATTCCTTTTCTCTTAAATGTAACGAAGGGTTGGCTCAATTGACCAGCGTGACTAATATTCACAGAATCCAAAGAGGCCATAGTATTTTTCCTACCCAGTGCTCCAAAATCCCCTGCATGGTTGTTAGCCAAACTCATGACATCAAACCCGGATTCTGACAAATTAGTCAAATACGATTCTGGTGTTCTAAACAAATAGCAAACTTTGGGATTTTTACATTCCTTTTGCTCTCCTCCTTCATCAAGAATAACCCCCTCCAAGTTACCAAAAGTAACGTCTGCGTTCTTCAATGTGTCTCTCACATCTGCCCACAAATCCCTTCCATTGTTTCCTGGCAAATAGTGGACTTCAGGAAAGTTTGTCCCCATCATAATATCACCAACACCAATGATAGAAACCGTATCTTTATATACCCTACTTATTTCTATCTCCACCTCTTCATCCAGGGCGTATAAAGTGTCATTTTGCTGAGTAATGTAAATTACTGGAGGTGTTGATACGGAATCGGCTGACTCCACAGGTTCTTTAATCACCTCAACGGGAACTATGGTCACTGAAGTTATTTTTTGTTGTGGCTTACAGCCAACAACAAATACCCCAATAGTTAATACGCAAAAACATAGAACTCTAAATTTCACAATTCAAAATTATTCCCTATCTGAAAATTGCGTGACTAAATGTGTTATTAGTTATCCACATAAGGTCAACAATATATTTCTGGACAAAAAAAAACCATGACAAGTCATGGTTTTCATTACTTTTTTTCTGTTATGGTCAATAAGAACCCAATGCTTGATTCTCAATAGAAGCCAATCTTAAAATTTCCTCATATTCATCCGGAGACAATTCCTGACCAAAATAATGAACCGGATTATACTTTTTACCGTCCTTGATTACTTCATAATGTAAATGTGGTGCTGTAGAACGACCCGAGTCCCCAACATCTCCTATACGCTCTCCTCTTTTCACCTTTTGTCCCTTCTTTACATTAAAAGCACTCAAATGTGCATACTTGGTCACAAAATCAAAACCGTGATCAATTTCAATCTCCCAACCATAACCGCCGAATTTTTTCTGCACTTTAATCACTTCACCATCTCCAGTAGCATAAACTGGCGTTCCTTTAGGGGCAGAAAAGTCCAAACCATAATGCATCTTTGGAAGCCCACTAAATGGATCAGGCCTTCTTCCAAAGCCAGAAGCTACCTTTTTCAAGTCTTTGTTAGCAACAGGTTGAATCGCCGGAATTGATGACAAAAACAATTCCTTATTTTTCGCCAAATCAATCAACTCATCATAAGACTTGGTTTGGATGTACATTTTCTTTTTTAACTTATCGATTTTCTGATAGGTGTCTAAAATCAATTCTTCTCGCTCAACACCGCTATCCATCAACTCCTTGTACCTGTTGGTTCCACCAATCCCGGCGTTTCTGACCGAAGATGAAATTGGTTCAGCTTCAAATATAACTCTATATACATTATCATCTCTTTCTTGCAAAGACGATAACATTTCGTTTGCATGATCCATTTCCTTGGTCAAAAGGTCATAGTAGAAGTTTAGCTCTTCGTTCTCTTTCTCCAATTGTGCTACAATAGGAGACTTAAAGTATTTATTAGAAACGAAGAATATACCTACCGCTAATATCAGCGCTATGCAAAAAAAGCCAAGAAGGTTGAGGATGATATCTCCAGTGGACACCTTGACACGCTCATATTTACAAGATTCTGTGTCGTAATAGTACTTTATTCTAGCCATATTAATTTAGAAAATCCTAACTTTGCGTTTTCTTTTTTACAATAAAAAATATACGTTGATTTGTATCTGCTGGTTAAAATTAATGCTGCAAAATAAAACATTTTTCTATTAATTAAAAGAAATAAATCGTAACTAACTGAACTACAATAAGTTGTATGACTTCCAAGGAGATAAGAGAACAGTTTCTTGATTTTTTCAAAAACAAAGGACACGAGATAGTATCATCTGCCCCACTGGTGGTAAATAATGATCCCACATTGATGTTTACCAATGCCGGCATGAATCAGTTTAAAGACTACTTTCTAGGTAATGGAGAACCTTCCTCAAAAAGGATTACTGATACACAAAAATGCCTTCGGGTGTCAGGAAAGCATAACGACCTGGAAGAAGTAGGGCATGACACCTACCACCATACCATGTTCGAAATGTTAGGAAACTGGTCGTTTGGTGACCCTGTCCGTCCGGCAGGCGGGTATTTCAAGAAAGAAGCGATTGAATGGGCATGGGAACTATTGACAGAAGTGTACAAACTTCCGGCAGATCGCATGTATGTGTCAGTCTTTGAAGGAGATGAAAAAGACGGGCTGGATCTTGATCAGGAAGCATACGACTACTGGAAGAAAATAATTCCTGCCGACAGGATAATTAATGGATCGAAGAAGGATAATTTCTGGGAAATGGGAGAGACTGGCCCATGTGGTCCGTGTTCAGAGATTCACATCGATTTGAGATCAGCAGCAGATGCAGCTAAAACTCCTGGCAAAGACTTGGTAAATCAAGACCACCCACTGGTAGTTGAGATTTGGAATCTGGTATTCATGCAATTCAACCGTTTGGCTGATGGCTCACTGGTGAATCTACCTGCAAAGCATGTAGATACAGGCATGGGGTTTGAAAGGTTGGCTATGGCTGTACAGCAAAAGCAATCCAACTACGATACAGATGTATTTACCCCTTTGATTGATTTCATCTCGAAAGAATCCGAAAAACCCTATGGTAAGGACGAAAAAACTGACATTGCCATTCGAGTGATTTCAGATCATATCAGGGCCATTTCATTTGCAATTGCTGATGGACAGTTGCCATCTAACAACAAAGCTGGCTATGTCATTAGAAGGATTCTTAGAAGAGCCGTACGATATGGTTACACATTCCTTGACGTAACAGAACCATTACTTTACAAGTTACTCCCTACATTGAGTAACCAGTTAGGAGATGTATTCCCTGAATTAAAATCTCAAGAAGATTTTATTGCCAAAGTGATCAGAGAAGAGGAAATTTCCTTTTTAAGAACTCTCGAAAAAGGATTGGTAAAACTAGATGCCATCAAAAAAGAATTGGATGGGAAATCCGATACAATAGATGGCAAGGTGGCTTTCGAATTGTATGACACTTACGGCTTCCCTTATGACCTCACGGCATTAATAGCCTCAGAAAACAACCTCAAAGTAGATGAGGCTGCTTTCAAATCAGAGATGAAAATCCAAAAGACGAGATCCAAAAAAGCAGCTGAAGTCTCTACCGGCGACTGGGTAGTATTGAAAGAAATTGACAAGGTGAAATTTCTGGGTTACGACGAATTAGAGTCGAATGCAGAAATTGTTAAATACCGTCAGATAGAAGAAAAAGGTAAGAAGCTCTACCAAATTGTATTGGATCAAACTCCTTTTTATGCAGAAAGTGGCGGACAGATTGGTGACATTGGCTACATA
>CAXBNB010000361.1:0-5095 GCA_963976505.1 uncultured Reichenbachiellaceae bacterium | reverse complement strand
CATTGGGGATACAAAAGGAGCATTGAATTTATATGCTAACATAAGATCTCAAATATAATAACCACAATGGTTTACCACCGAGACAGAGTCTCTATTCTTCATTCATTACCTTCAAGTCATTCTAGGGAAGACTTAAAAGTATGGAAAAAAACAATAATTCTTTCATAATCAGTTACTCCCAAGTATCCTAAATGTGCTGGAAGCATATTTTTTTTTATTTTCTCATCTTTAAAACCGCTACACTCGTCTTCATTATTTTAAATTTACTTTTGCCCTACTCACTGGAGTAATCCATTGAATTAAAAATAATGCTTTTAGCTTTAACAAAGTGAATGAATAATAAACGCATCTGTCGGTATCTACTCACTACAATTCTCACAACGGGCTTCTGGTTCGTACAGGAGACCGTATGGGCTCAGAAATCTGCCAAGGGGGCAAAACACACCTTGTTTTTAATTGGCAATACCGGAGATCCAGACAGTGCACCGGAAAATTTCGACTTGCTGGAAAAGCAACTTTCACAAGCCAGCAAAGATGCGACATTGCTATTTCTAGGAGACAACCTCTACCCTGCTGGCATGCCAGTGAAAGGTCATGCCAAACGAAAATATCAAGAAGCCAAAATGATCCGTCAGTTGGAATTGATCAAAAAATTTAAAGGCAAATCCTATATCATTCCGGGTGATTTAGATTGGGACAAAGGAAGAGTAGATGGCTGGCAGCAAGTGCAAAATCAGGAAGAGTTTGTAGAAGAATACCTAGAAGATGAAGAAGTATTCTTTCCAAAAGCTGGTCACCCTGGTCCCCACGAAATCAAAATCGACAAAGGAGTTTACCTCATTATTTTTGACATGCAATGGATGTTGCATCGCTTTAGCAAACCCCTACAAGATCATCCACTGGAATATCACAATGCCTTGGATGTACTCGTAGAAATAGATGAGCTGTTGCAAAAGCACAAAAACCACGATGTGATCGTTGCATCTCATCATCCCATCCACAGCTATGGTGCACACGGCGGCAGCTTTTCTTTGAAACAACACCTTTTTCCGCTCACTGATCTCAATGAATCGCTTTACCTCCCACTTCCTGGCATTGGATCTTTGTATCCTACAATGAGATCGTTGGCAGGTGCCAGTCAGGATATTGCTCACCCGACATACAAATCTGCCAGCAAACACCTTGAATCGCTGCTCCAACAGTACAACAACATCGTGTATGTCTCGGGGCATGAGCAGTCTTTGCAGCACCTCGAAAAGGATGGTATCAACTATATTGTCAGTGGCACGGGTTCAGAGGGTAGTTACGTGAGAGATGGCAAACATGCCAAGTATGTCAGTGATCGCAAAGGCTTTTCTAAAATCATTTATCAAAAATCAGGGGAACGAAATGTAGAGTTTTGGGTAGCTGACGAAACCTCTAGTGAAGGAGAAAAAATATACGAAGGACTTTTATATGAAGAAACAAAAGTTAAAATTGAAAAAGAAGATTACCCCAGACCAGAGTTTAAGGAAGAAAGTATTGAACTGGCTGCCTCTAACCAATACAGTGCATCAAGTTTGAAAAAGGCGCTGCTAGGTGGCAACTACCGTGATGTATGGAAAGAGAAAACAAGCGTTGGTTTTTTTGATATCACCAAAGAAAAAGGAGGACTCATTCCCATACAAATGGGAGGCGGCTTGCAGACTAAATCGCTACGCATGGAAGCCAGCGATGGCAAACAATATGTACTGAGGACAGTAGAAAAGTATGCTTACAAATCTCTGCCACCATTTCTCCAAAAAACAGTGGCTGCTACCATCCTACAGGATCAGATAAGTGCCAGCCATCCTTATGCAGCGTTGATTATACCTCCTTTGGCCGATGCTGCCGGTATTTATCATACCAATCCAAAATTGTTTTATGTTCCTGATGATGGAGCCTTTGGCAAGTACAGAGAGACGTTTGCCAATTCCTTGGTGTTGTTCGAAGAGCGCCCAGAAGGAGACTGGTCTGAGGCTACTTTTTTTGGAAATTCTAAAAATATCGTGAGTTCACCTAAGGTGATTAAAAGCCTAAAAAAAGACAATGACAATCGGGTGGATCAACCTTTTGTGCTGAAATCACGACTGTTTGATATGGTGATAGCCGACTGGGACAGGCATGAAGACCAGTGGCGATGGGCTTCCTACAAAGACAAAGAAGGACAGCTTTTCAAGCCTATTCCCAGAGATCGTGATCAGGCGATGTTTATGAATGAAGGTATTCTCCCTAAAATTGCAAGCCGCAAATGGGCTGTGCCTAAAGTAGAGGGATTCAATGATAAAATCAGGTGGTCACCGGGCTTCAACTTCAACGCCAAGTACTTTGATCGGATGTTCCTATCCGACCTTTCGAGAAAGGAATGGATAGACATCACCAAACAACTCCAAGATCAGCTACCAGACAAGGCAATAGAAGGTGCTGTAAAAGTTTGGCCAAAAGAGATTTACGATTTATCGGGAGAAAAAACCGTAGCTACTTTCAAAGCCAGACGAGATAACCTGGAGGCCGCAGCACTGGAATTGTACGATTACATGGCCAAAGAAGTAGAGGTGCTTGGCTCGGACAAAAAGGAATTGGTAACGATAGAAAAGATCAGCCCCGAGGAACTGAAAGTGACCTTGCAGAAAATTTCGAAAAAAGGAAACCTCGAACAAATCCTCTATGAGAGAACTTTTTACGCCAATGAAACCAAAGAAGTAAGGATTTATGGTTTTGGCGGTGATGATGTGTTCAAAATCACGGGTGAAGAGACCAACAAAATAAAAGTACGGATAATTGGTGGAGAGGGCGATGATCAGATCATAGATGTGTCCACTTCTGCCACTACAAAAAGGATAAGTGTTTATGACAATAAATCCACGGCTATTGAAGGCGCCAAAATCAAATCAAAGCTTTCGAACCAGCCCGACATCAATCGATATGACAAGTATGGATTTATGTATGATGTACTGATGCCCGTGGGTTACTTCAAAGCCAATGCTGATGACGGGCTGTTTTTGGGTGGTGGGTTTATTTACACAAAATACAAGTGGCGCAAGAAACCATTTGGGTCAATGCATTTCCTGACGGGTGACTTGGCAGCCGCCACAGGTGCTTTCAACATCAAATATGTCGGCAACTACACCGATGTGTTGGCGAAGTGGGATCTGGATCTCTTAGCCAATATTCAAAGCCCCTATTCGGTTGACAACTTTTTCGGTTTGGGTAATGAATCGGTTTATGACCATCAAAATCAGTCGATTGATTATTACCGTGCGCGTTTCGAAAACAACTTGTTTAGAGCAGCACTATCCCACCCCTTCGGTGGCTTTGGGAAATTTTCTATCGGTGCTCAACACCAGGGATTTGAAATAGAAAATCGTAGTGGCAGGTTTATCGATCAACCCAATGCTAGTGGTGTAAGCACAGAGAATCTTTTTGAAAATAGAAGGTTTTATTCGGGACTTTACACCGGCTTGCAATTCGATTCAAGAGACAATGAATTGTTAACCACCAGAGGTGTGTTTTGGAACAATGAATTAGTTGCGGCAAAGGGATTGAACCATCAATCTTCAAACCTTACAAAACTGAGTTCTGAGCTATCCTGGTATTACAGTTTTGATCGTTTTACTTCCGTCACACTAGCCTCCAGAACTGGCTGGTCACACAACTTCGGGCAATTCGAATTTTATAATGCCAACAAACTTGGCGGCATCTCCAACTTAAGAGGCTATAGAAGAACCAGGTTTTATGGGCAAACGAGCTTTTATCAGAACATAGACTTACGCATAAAATTATGGAGTTTCAAATCCTACTTGCTCCCAGGAAACGTTGGCATCTTAGGTTTTTATGATGTGGGAAGGGTATGGCTAGATGGAGAGGATTCTGACAAATGGCATAAGGGAATTGGTGGTGGAATCTGGATCTCTCCATTGGGTAAAGCAGTCTTATCGTTCAACTTAGCCTATTCGAACGAAGAGACATTGCCATTTGTGCATATTGGTTTTTTCTTTTAGAAAACAAAATCCCATTACTTTCAAAAAGAGAAGGTATGGTTTTATAGAAATGGTCAAATTTTCGTGAATCTACTTTGGCTTTTGTGATTTGCTAAGACTCGTAAAGGTCTCAACGAGACATTAAGGCCAGTGGGAGGCTGCTTCCGCCTCCCTATGTTCAGTTTGAATAATATCCGGAGCAAATAATTCAGGGGTTAAACCGGGTGGTTTCTGAACAAGATATGGGTTTTCTATGGTCAAAGAATCATTTTCGTTTGCATTCGAATTCTCAGTTTTGCAAGCACTAAAAAATATCACAGATAGCAATAGTGAGAATTTAATTATGCAGTTTTTCATTTCTTAGTTTGTTTAATTACTGCCAATCTTTAGCTTCAAATAGGCTGACATGCCAAGAATTGTGATTCCTGACTTGTCTGACTATAGCTTAAAATTTCCACCCTAAGTAAATGTTCGGCTCAAAGAGAAAGACGTTTCCATATTTATCGTCAAACTCCTTAAACCCTTCAGGAGAATTGTTGTCAAACATCCACTGATTGCAATGAACCTGAGGTTCAATGAAAAATCGTTTTTTCTTCCCAAATGCAACATGGTAGCCCAAATGAATGGAGTTGTAAACTTTAAAGCCATTTTTAATTTTATTACCGTCAAGATCGGTATAGGTTTGAATTTGCGGCAGCACTTCAATAGAGGCAAAAAGCCCTTTCCAAAGCATTCGTTGGTACGTGATGCCAATTCCTGTTTCCCTTAAATATCCATCATAAAATTCAGTCCCAGACTCTATCTTATCGACAACTCCATCCCACCAGGTGATTCCCATTGGTTGAAATAATCGCCAGGTGGCAAACTTTATCCCAATGATGTTCTTGTTATCCAGGTTGCGCTTTACATGTAATTCTACCATTTGAATACATGTACGCTTGCCATAACCATAGATAATCTCATCTGGAACGAGATAAGGTAAACTCACCCTCCACTTAGAATCAACTTCAGTTTTTTTAACCAATGTTGAATCAGTTTGTGCAAATGCACTTAGCGTGCAAAAAAATAATAGAATGGTCATTAGGTTTTTCATGATA
>CAXBNB010000360.1:0-5105 GCA_963976505.1 uncultured Reichenbachiellaceae bacterium | reverse complement strand
AAAGAAATCAATGCCTATATAGATTTCAACCCAGATGTATTTCGAGGCAAGACAGTGCTGTTGCCATGTGATGACCCAGAGTGGAGCAACTTCACCAAGTTCTTTGCGCAAAATTTTGAGCGATTTGGATTAAAGAAACTCATCAGCACCAGCTATGCGGTAGATAGCAAGCTGTACAAGGGCGGGTATCAAGTATCCATGTTTGAGGAAAGTGCACCGCAATATGACAGTAGCAAGACCACCAAAAACGGCAAGATTTTTACCCTGACTCATGATAAGAGTGGTGATGGTAAGATAGATGTGGATAATCTGGAATGGAACTATCTGGAAGGTGATGGTGACTTTAAAAGCAAAGAAGTAAAGAAGCTACGTGATGAAGCAGATATCATTATTACCAATCCACCATTTTCCATATTTAGAGATTTTTTGGCTTGGATTGTTGAGGTCGACAAGCAGTTTGTTGTAATTGGTAATATTAATGCCATCACATACAATGAGGTTTTTCCTTTGATTAAAGAAAATAAGATGTGGTTGGGAGCTACTAACTTTAATAAAGGGATGTATTTCAAGGTTCCTGATGATTTTGTGTATTCTGATTCATATAAATTTGAAAGGGAACAAAACGGTGATAAAGTTAATCGTGTTCCAGGGGTATGTTGGTTTACAAATCTAGATCATGGTAGAAGACATGAACCAATATCACTTATGACAGAGGGAGATATCATTAAATTTGCTACAAAAAAAAACTTTGTAGCGTATGAGAATTATAATGCTATTGAAGTCCCTTTGGTCAAATACATACCAAGTGATTATAATGGAATAATGGGTGTTCCTATCACCTTTCTTGATAAATATTGTCCTGAACAATTTGAAATAATATGGGCTGCAACTGGCAATGTACGTTCATCAGCCCCGAAGGAGGTAATAAAGAAATTGAATTACCAGCCACATCCTGATGACAAAGGTGGTTGTAGCATGATCAATGGGAGCAGGACATATCATAGGATTCTAATAGAACATAGGAAAGCAACGAAATGAAAACAACGCTAAGAACTGACATCACTATCCAAGACATCTGCGAAGGTTTTGTCTATAATGAATTGGAAGGCAAGGGCTTGTTCGGCTTGTCTGGTAAACTGACCATACAGCCAGAGTACCAGCGAAACTACATCTATGCGGATGGTAAAAAGGATGTGGCAGTTATCGAGTCCATACTTAAAGGGTATCCATTGGGGCTTATTTATTTCAACAAACTGGAGGATGGAAGTCTTGAAGTATTGGACGGGCAGCAGCGTATCACCAGTTTTGGGCGCTATGTTGCCAATAGATTTGCCGTGAAGGATGAGCGTGGCATGGAGCAATACTTCAGCGGTATAGCCGCTGACAAACAAAAAAGAATACTTGAAACCAAGCTGCTTATCTATGAATGCGAAGGAGAAGAATTTGAGATCAAAGAGTGGTTTCGAACCATCAACATAGCGGGAGTGCCGCTCAATGATCAGGAGTTGAACAATGCTGTTTTTTCTGGACCATTTGTGACCCTCTGCAAGGAGGAATTCAGCAACACACAAAACGCCAACAATCAAAAGCGGGGCGCCTATATCAAAGGCAGTCCCAATCGGCAGGAATACTTGGAATGTGCGCTTGACTGGGTAAGTAAGGGCAACATTGTGGACTATATGAGTCGTCATCGTTATGACGATAATATAAACGAGTTGAAGACCTACTTCAACAGTGTCATTGATTGGGTGTCATCCGTCTTTAATGATGTAGAGAAGGAAATGTGTGGATTAGAGTGGGGACGATTGTATGAAACTTATCATAAGAAAGCATACGACCCTAAGAAGGTATCGGCAGAAGTGCAGAAGTTGTATGGAGATCTTCATGTCAGAAACCATAGAGGTATTTTTGAATACGTACTTGGTGGTTCGATAGAGACCAAATTGCTTGATATACGAGTGTTTGAAGAATCAACTAAAAGGTCAGTCTATGCCAAACAGAAAGCAGAGGCTGAGAAAAAAGGCATATCAAATTGTCCACATTGTGCCATGGGGCATGATGCAAATAAGAGCAAAATTTGGAGCCTTAAAGATATGGATGCTGACCATGTGGCTGCATGGAGCAAAGGTGGCACCACCGATATCAATAATTGTGAAATGCTTTGCAAGACTCACAATCGTGCTAAAGGGAATCGGTGATTTATCAGCGAAACCTAAATACAAAGAGGCAATTATCAAAAACTGAAATCCCGAATTCTCCTTTTAGTTTGTATATGAATTATGAACTAAAATAAACGATTTGGTCTTTTAAATTAAAGTCAGCGTATTACATCGATAAATCGAAGGAAAATGGAAACTAAATCATGGAAGTCAATCAAAGATGAAGTCTATGGAGTTGAGGGAACTTCAAGGCGAGACCAATTGGAACGTGAAGCCTCTAGTTTCTTAGTTGGTCTGCTTTTGAGAAAAGCGAGAGAAGACAAAAACCTACCTCAAAAAAAATGAAAAAAAATACGTATCTACTATTCCTACTGATCATTTTATTGCCATTGTACGGGAGTACGGCACAAGACTCAAATGGAAATTATACTTTTAAAAAAGGTGATCCGAATGGAATAGGAAAATGGTATTTGGGGCGGGAAATTGCTCATGTGATGGGGTTTCAAGGAATGGAGTGGCTGGAACGTCCCGAGCGTGAGGAGGAAGAAAACACTTCCAAACTTTTACGCAATATGGATATCCGTGCTGGTGACGCCATTGCTGACATTGGGGCTGGCTCGGGTTATCATGTATTTAAAATGGCATCTATCGCTAAGGAAGGGATGATTTATGCAGTTGACATTCAAGATGAAATGCTGGCTGAGTTGCGTAGAAACAAAGAAAAGGGTTCGCATAAAAATGTAGCTGTGATCAAGGGAAGCGAAAAAGGCGTGAATTTGCCTGAAAATTCAGTGGACAAAGTACTGATGGTGGATGTGTACCATGAGTTTAATTATCCTATGGAAATGGTGGCTACCATCAAAAAGGCATTGCGGGCAAATGGCAAGATCTATTTGATTGAATACCGGGGCGAGGATGCTAAAGTGCCCATCAAGAAAGTACATAAAATGACCGAACAGCAGGCGGTGAAAGAGATGCGAGCGGCAGGCATGAAACTGGAACAAAACATGGATAACTTGCCGTGGCAGCATTGCATGGTTTTTGTGAAACAATAGTTTTACGAACCAATTCTTTGCATTACATTTTCAATCTAATCTAAAATGAGAAAAACACTTCTACTCCTCACCGTTCTTTGCCTGAGTTATTTGGCAAATGCACAAGACATTTTGCCCATTCGTGGATTGGCTATTGCTGCGCCGGATAAAGCCAGCGTGGGCAGGTTTGTGAAATTCATCAATGAAGAGCTACCTCCCAGAATGATCAATACTTTGGTGTTACGGGTCGATTATAATTTTCAATACAAATCTCATCCAGAACTGGCGCAAGAAAATGGGCTTTCTCAAGATGAGGTCAATAAAATAGTAACGGCTTGCCAAAAACATGGTATTGACATTGTGCCTCAAATCAATTTGCTGGGGCATCAGTCATGGGCCTCCAGTTTAGGAAAGCTCTTGCAAGTGTATCCAGAGTTTGACGAGACCCCCAGTGTGACGTTACCGGAGAAATACGAATGGCCCAATGAGGATGGGCTTTATTGTAAAAGCTACTGCCCTTTGCACCCAGAGGTACATAATGTGGTGTTCGAATTGGTGGATGAAATTCTTGCGGCTTTTAAGGCTGATGCTTTCCATGCCGGCATGGATGAGGTATTCTACATCGGACAAGAGGAATGTCCCCGTTGCAATGGCAGACAAAAATCAGAAACCACCTGGCACGATCAGATAAGAAGCTTTGGATTTGGGGTGATCGTTTGTTAGATGGTAAAACCACCGGACTGGGAATGTGGGAAGCCAGTATGAACAATACACATAGGGCCATAGACATGATTCCCAAAGACATCATGATATGTGATTGGCATTATGAAAGGGTGGAGCCAACTGCCGCTTATTTTGCTTTAAAAGGGTTTGATGTTGCCACTTCATCATGGCGCAAAGGAGAAGTTGCCAAAGCGCAATTGACCTTACTTGAAAACATGAGAAAAAATGCAAATAAAGAAACGGCTCAACACATTAAGGGAATGGTGCATACTTCATGGAGTTCGGTTTCCTCGTTTCTAGACAGATTTTATGCCCCTTTAGACAAAACCAAGGTGGACGATGCGGTGTGTTTCAGAATGCTGTTTGGTGAATAATTTTTAGATAGTTGATAAAAAGACAGAAATTAAATGGCACTTTTTAGTGACCAAACTATCTTTGGCTAAATTTTTGAGAAGCACCTGCGAGATGAAATCGAAAGGCAAATAATATTTACAATATGAAAAATATCCTGAAGAAAGGTATCTATACATTACTACTACTCATTCCTTTTTTTCCTAGTTTAAGTCAAGAGGTTTTACCCTCAGAATACAACTGTTTCTCAGTATTGGTGGGGAAAGATGCTTCTGTAGATGGGACTTTACTTTATGGTCACAATGATGACGATGGGTTTCAATTGGTAAACTATTATGTGGTGCCTAGGAAAAACCATCCCAAGGGATCAGAACAAACATTGCAATACGGAGGTAAAATACCACAAGTACCGACTACTAATAAATTTCTTTGGATTGAAGTACCGGGCATGGAAGTATCGGATGGTTTTATGAATGAACATGGGGTAGTCATTGGTTCAAATTTCTGTGGATCAAGAGAGACCGAATCTGACACCATTCAAGGAGGTATTCTTTACGACCTACGCCTTATTATGGCACAACGAGCCAAAACGGCAAGGGAAGCAATAGAAATAGCCGGAAGTCTTATCGAAGAGTTTGGTTACAGAGGATCGGGCAGGTCTTATTGTATCTCTGACAGAGAAGAAGCATGGGTGTTTTCAGCTGTCAGAGGCAGGCGATGGGCCGCTGCACGGGTGCCGGATGACGAAGTGATGATTCTTCCCAACTATTACCCCATTGCAGATATGGACTTGAAAGACACCAACAACTACTTAGGTTCACCGGACCTTATCACCTAT
>CAXBNB010000359.1:0-5106 GCA_963976505.1 uncultured Reichenbachiellaceae bacterium | reverse complement strand
CACATACAATTCATTTCTTCTGTAATCCAAGTCGGCGTAATCACCAGATTTACACACATAAATATCCAGAAGCCCATCAGAGTTGATGTCCACCAATGATACTCCGGTAGGAAAACCATCTTTGCCTTTCACTTTGGATGTCTGTGTGGTCTCTTCGAATACCAGATTTCCTTTATTGATAAAAAGTTTATTGGAGTAAAGGTTGGAAGTGAAATAGATATCAGGAAGATTGTCATTGTTTAAATCTCCGACTGCCACTCCCCCACCATTGTATAAGTATTCATACAACACTCCGTTGATGGATGGACTTTCGTTGATTACATTTATGAAATTTAATTTTGTATCGGATGGGCTTAGAATGGTAAAAAGAGCTTCTTCTTTGGTATTGTCTTCTTTTGAAATGGCATTTGTCTCAGCTTTTTCTCCACATCTTGAAAACAAAACAACCAAAACAACATAAATAACTATCCTTCTCATATCAGAAAATTTCATTGCTCAAACCTTAATATTTAATTTCAAATCATTGTTGTAAAAAAACCCAACAAGTAATCTCAAAGGTACAAATATACCGCAAAGAAAACCTGTTGGGTTTAGTCATTACTTTGGATAAATAGCCACAATATCTACGATTCCAGCCTTGTCCCACCTCATCAAATCCTGATGCCTTTGATTTTCCCCAAACAACTCTACACGTCTTTCATGAATCAGCTCAGGCATACCTGCATTGGTAACGAGTGGCATATTTACTCTATCCCTTACTTCTTTAATTTCAGCATCTCCGGCACCCGGACCATTCAATCTGATTTTAGCTTCTGCCACTAATAAAAACACATCTGCTGAACGAAGAACTGGTACGTTTTGATTCTGATCCAAGTTTCCATCATCAGTAAATGTCGCATATTTTGTTTGGGCATAACCTGTAGCGGTCAAATCAGCAGTAAATTCTGTAATACCATTTGCCTTTCTATCAACCATGTCTCCAGGTTGCCAGATAGACATTCCCAAACGAGGGTCACCAGCTTCAAATTCATCAACAATACTTTGGGTAGGATCATGAAAATCCCATCCGCCCCAAGGTCTTGGTGCTATCCAGTATTGAGGATTATCTGCCCAGTTGGCTGAACCCTGAGCAGAAAAAAGCATCTCTGGGTTGTTTTCTGTTGCCGGGGTGAAATTGTCTCTAAAGTTGTCTGCCAATGGATAAGGACCTTTGGTTACTTTTTCTCCAGCAGTAATGGCATCTACAAACCTTTCCTCATAAAGGTATAGTTTGGCAAGTAGCCCATTTGCTGAACCTTTGTTAGCTCTGCCTATGTTTTCAGGAGTGTGTGTGTCAGGTAATAAGCCTACTGCAGCTATCAAGTCTGTTTCCACTTGTGCACGCACTTGTTCCAAAGTAGATTTTTCTACGTTAAAATTACCGTCAATTACATTTTGTTCTAAAATCAAAGGAACCTCTCCGTATATCAAAGAAAACCTCCAATAGCCGAAAGCCCTTAAAAAATGAGCTTCTCCTAAAATTCTATCTCTTAACGCAGCATCTATATCTACTATATTAGGAACATTAATAAGAACGGCATTAGCTCTGGTAATCATCTCATACTTATTCTTCCATCCAGCCCTTACACCATTATTAGAGGCATCTAAAGTAAAGTTTTCCATAGCTTCTTCATAACCATGGTCTCCTGCTCTATATAAGTCGTCGGAACAATTATCAAACACGTTTTCACTGTGTCCATAGAAATCTTCCTCCCTAAGCAATGTGTACATTGCGTTTGATGCAGCTATAGCATCTTCACCATTTCTCCAGAAAGTTGCTGAGGTTGATTCACCATAAGGAGTAGTTTCAAGCAGGTCGTTAGAGCAACCGCTAAAGAACAGCATTACGCCAGCAACTAGTATAATGAGAATATTATTTATAATCTTTGTCATGATCTATTTTTTTATTTTGTCAAAAAAATTGAATATAAACTTTCTATTAAAATCCAATGTTTACACCTATTAAGAAAGTCCTTGCCTGTGGAAATTGAGCAAAATCAACATTTTGTTGTGTATTTCCATCGGTTATACCCAATTCAGGATCTAATCCCGAATACCCGGTAATAGTAAATAAGTTCTGAGCAGTCACATAGAATCTTAGACGACTCAATCCAGCTTTGTCTATTACAGATGCAGGTAAAGTGTATCCTATTGTGAAATTCTTCATTCTCAAAAAGTCACCAGATTCAATAAACATATCGGAAGTTCTGTGATTCAAGTTAGTACGTAAGGTTGATACTCTAGGAATCTCATTACTGGTTCCTGGACCTGTCCAACGTTTTGTTATATCAGAATAAAGGTTGAAAGGATATGATGCATCGAGTCCCTGCATTCTATCCGCATTGTAAATATCAACACCAGCAACACCTAAGAAAAACATAGTAACATCGAAACCTTTATAACTCATATTGGCATTGACGCCATAAGTCATTTTAGGATTTGGACTTCCAAGAATCGTCCTGTCCTGATCATCTATTACATTGTCCTTATTAAGATCAACGAACCTAACATCTCCCGGTACTGCTCCTGGCTGTGTCGCATGGTTGTCTATATCCGCTTGTGTTTGGAACAACCCATCAGTCTTCCATCCATAGAAAGTACCTATTGGATTATCTACGTAAGTCCGTGTGAGTTCCTGATTAGGTCTTCCATAAAGCCTGTTGGCAAGAAAAGTACCATCTACTAACTTCACCACTTTATTATTGATAAAAGCGGCATTTGCTCCAACACTGTAAGTGAATTCATTTTTGGTACTTTGCCAGTTCAATTCGATTTCAAGTCCCTGATTTCTAACCTTTCCAACGTTAAGATATGGTGAAGGATTGTTACCCTGAGCACCTATTGCAGGTGGCGAAAGCAACATGTTATCCGTGTTTTTGATGAAATAATTGAAGTTGGAAGTCAAACGATTATCCAAAAATCCCAGCGCAATACCAATATTTGACATCCGTACCGTTTCCCATGTAATGTTTTGATTGGCAAAACTCGATTGATTAGCTCCTATTACATTATTGCTTCCATCATAACCAAAAGAATATCTCTGTCCTCTACTGATTCTTGACAAATATTGAAGTCTGTCAACGTTTTGATTTCCAAGTTCTCCCCATCCTGCAGTAACTTTCATATCGCTAATAAACGGAATATCAAAGAAGTCTTCATCAGAAACTCTCCATCCCAATGCCTTTTGCAAATCTTGAGGATTCATCAGATCTAACAGTAGCTGTAAACAAATACTTATCTTTTAGTGTATAGTTGAATCTACCAAATACCGATCTTAATCCGTCATGAGATTTAAACTCACTCGTACTGTTCGGAGTTCCCGTACTTAGAAAACGTTGACTAGGATCTTCATCAGGCAAATTAACTGCACTTGCAGAAAACCCTTGGGAATTGAATGATTGCTGAGTATATCCTCCTACAAATCCTATCTTGCTATCGCCAAATGTTTTATCATACGCAAGGAAGTATTCCATTAAGAATGAATAACCCTGACCGTAATTTCGACTGGCAGAATTGTTAGTTCTTTGTCTTATTTGATTTAAAATCTGAGCGTTGAATGCTCTTGAATCACTGATAGATCCATCAATACCAAAGTTTGCTTTAAACTTTAAACCTTCTGTAATTGAAACCTCTGAAGTGAAGTTACTCAGCAAACGAGTACTTCGGTTGTTAGAGTCTTGAATATCTACTTCAAAAAGAGGGTTGTTAATATCTCCAAATTCTCCACTGATCTGATTGGTACTAAACTCACCATTTGAATTCATAATAGGAAGTCCTGGGTGAAAACGAATAGCACTCCAGATCAAGCCATTTTGGGCAGAATTCGTATTGAATCCATTGCTTGATCGAGTAGATAAAGCCATATTTTGCCCGACTTTCAACCATTTGGTAACTTTATGATCTGAATTGATCCTTAACGTAAAACGATCTGCTTTAGCTTTTTTAACAATACCCTCTTCATTATAGTATCCCAAAGCTACCATAAAGGTTGACTTCTCGTTTCCACCACTAATTGACAAATCTACATTTTGTGTCTTACCAGTAGTAAATAGCTCATCTTGCCAGTTGGTACGTTGGGTTTGGTATTGTGAGTCTTGCCAAATAGCGTTGATAGGAATACCATCATTGGTGTACCGCTCTCTTTTGATTTCAGCTAAAGTTGAAGCGTCTAAAACATCAATGGTTTTTGCAACATTGGAAATACCAGTATAGGCATTTACATTCATGCTCAACTTTCCGCTCTCCCCTTTTCGAGTAGTCACAATGACCACACCGTTTGCGGCCCTGGTTCCATATATCGCTGAAGCAGATGCATCTTTCAATACCTCGATTGATTCGATATTATTTGGATTAAGTCCATCTATACTTGAAGTCGGAATCCCATCTACAATATACAACGGCTCTGAATTGTTAACAGTACCCGTACCTCTAATACGAATAGCCGTCGAAGCACCTGGTGCTCCACCATTTCGTACCACTTGCACACCAGCAATCCTTCCTTGTATTGCTTTATCGATTCCTTCTACGGGTAAATTCCTGAAATCTTCTCCCTTGACTGAAGAAATAGCGCCCGTAGCGTCTTTACGCTCTACTGTGCCATAGCCGATAACCAACACCTCTCCTAGTGTTGCTAAATCTTCTGCCATTGACACATCTATCACTGTTCTCGATCCAACAGTGATTACCTGAGTTTTATACCCTACAAATGAAACCTCAATAACAGCTCCTTCAGGTACACTCAACTTGTAGTTGCCATCGAGATCAGAAGTGGTACCATTTGCGGTACCTTGAATTACGACTGAAGCCCCAGGCAACCCGCTTCCATTTTCATCTATTACCTTTCCAGAGATAGATACATCAGCTGTCTCGTCTGCTGATTGAACAAAATCCAAGTTGGTTTTCTTCTTAATGATAATGGTTTTTTCGAACACCTCATATTTCAAATCTTCAGGCATTACCGATTTCATTATTTCTTTAATACTTGCTCTCCCTGCTTCTACAGTAACCTTTGGACGGTTTTTTAGCAGCTCAGACTTGTACAAGAAATCAAACTCTCTCAGTCGCTCA
>CAXBNB010000358.1:0-5113 GCA_963976505.1 uncultured Reichenbachiellaceae bacterium | reverse complement strand
AACACTGGCGGAATTTCTTCATAAAATATATCTACATCCCATGCTTCATAAGTGATGGGTTGGTCTTCATATAACTTGAATACATTACCCAATTGACCCTCGACCAAAATTTCTCTATCCAGTTCCTTGTCATATATTGATTCTATAAAGCCTTGCTCATTGAGCACTATTCTAATCAAATCGTTCTCCAATTGGCTCTCAGTCACATTTAAACCTGTGTTTAAGTCAATAGGATCATGTAACATAGCATACCCCAATGAAGGAACTTTTACTCTAGCTATTCCTTCAGGGATTTCTACAATTTCGTCCCTATCCCAGCTCAGGCTATTGTAAACCAACAATCCTTGTTTGCCTTCCAAATGATGACTTTCAGCGTTTTCGAGGAGCTTGGTTTCTCCTTCTTTCAGCAAATCCAACAACTCTAACCTCGCCGCATCATATTCTTCATGGCACTCTTTATAAACTCTATTGATAGATGATCCAGGAATAATGTCATGAAACTGGTTCAATAATATCACTTTCCATAATCTTTCAAGTTTTTCCTGCGGATAGCAATCTATACCAAACATAGCAAACAAGAACTCTACTTCTCTGATCAAAATCTCCAGTTTTCTATTCTTTTTCTTCACTAGAGCCTGTGTAGTGAGCGTACCTCTATGGTACTCTAAATACAACTCTCCATTCCACTTTTGAAGGTCTTTGGCTGTTGCTTTTGTTTTTTGGAAAAAATCTCTTGCAAACTCCATTTCTATCTTTGGCATGTCTTCCAAGTCCGCCATTCTCCTAAGTCGTTCTAGGTGCTTGCGATCTGGACCACCCCCTCCGTCACCTACTCCGTAAAGCAACAAAGAGTGCTCTGTTCTGTCTGCGTCCTGATTGGCTGTTTCGAACATTTTAATGTTATCAGGGGCACAATTAGAATTGTAGGTATCGTTACAGAGAAAATGGGAAAATATCTCAGTGCCATCTAGTCCTTGCCAAATAAAGGTATGGTGTGGAAATCTATTGAATTGGTTCCAAGAAATTTTTTGAGTCATAAAGAAATTAATGTCAGATTTAATGAGCATTTGTGGCAATGCGGCACTGTATCCAAATACATCCGGTAGCCATAAATTGTCCACATCCTGATCAAACTCTTCTTTAAAAAATTTCTTACCGTAAAGGAGCTGTCTGACCAAAGACTCTCCGCCGGTCACGTTGCAATCAGCCTCTACCCACATACCGCCCTGGCATTCCCACCTACCTTGTTTTACGGCTTCCTTTATCCTTTCAAACAATTCAGGGTGATTGTCCTTCACCATTTGATACAAATGTGGTTGGCTGGCACCAAATTTATATTCCGGATATTCCTCCATCATTTTCAATGCTGTAGAAAATGATCGGGCCATCACCATACAAATTGATGACTTCATTCAGTGCATATATAATTGTCCTTTTATGTCTTGATTTGTCTTCGAGCAGAGCCTGAAACTTAAACAGCAAATCATAATCTAAAAAAAGCTGCCACTTGTTTCTATCAAATATGGCAATCTCGGCTTGATTGACAGTACCATCTGCAATGATAATCCCATTGAGTTCTGAAACCCCCATAATATTATTGGCGCCAGCATCCATCAATAGATTTATCTCTTCATTGCCTTGGGCTTTGTCGGTCAAATATACCCTTCGTTTAATCTCAGCTTCATCAAACTCATGGCCTATTCGTTTGTTTGTAAGCCCCTGAATTGCTTTGCCTCCATCGTCATAAATACATACCTCTCCTCCAAGGTTGATCAATGCAACTACCTCTTGGTCTTTAAAAGATTGAGGTATTGTACCATTCAATTTAAACCAAGCACAATCAAAGTTGCTGCCCCAATTTTCTCCAACCGAAATGGGTGTATATGTAGCTTTTTTCTGTTTTTCAAATGTGAAGGGCTCGGTAGATTTAAAATAACTCAATTTAAAATCTACAGGATTTTTATAATATGCTTTTGTCAGCTTTTCAAGAAAGGCTTCAATTCGACTAAGTGTAAGTGTTGAATGTTTTCTCATAGTATGCCTTACAGTTATTTTGGTTTTTAGGAATTTAATGAATATTCAGGCTTACGAATATTGTCATTTTAGGCGCATAACCTCATGCTTTGACGTGGTTATTTTATGCAAAGCTTTGCATCTCATCAAATTCAAATCGAATGAGTCGCTTCACATTCTGAATTGTTATGTACCTTTTTTATAAAAAAATGCTTTCAATAATACCTCAGAACCCTGAACCCTGTCCTGAGATTAAATAAAAAATCTCCTGCTCCTCACCTCTTTTAATTAGAGAATAAGAGAACAGGAGATTTTCATTTTTAATCAAGAATAAAAATACACTTACTTCTTAAGGTGCAATCTTACTTAGAGTCACGCTATACTCACCGATCCCTGACGAACGACCTCCTTCACCTTCACCATTGTAGGTAAAGGTCAGCCTGAAACTCTGCCCATCTTCTGCTACATTAATAAGCGTCACAGGAGAAACTCCCACCAACTCTATTTGTGTGGTTGACCCATCGACCCATTTCCATGTGCCACTTCCTGGCTTGAACAAATAGTCCATAGCAACTTCCCCTGATGCCTCAAAAGCATCTGGAGCATAGTCATCAGTAATGGTAAACCGTAATGAAAGTTTATCCAGCACTCCTTCTGTGGTGCCAGCAGGAAGAACAGCATTTGATGCCTGTCCCCAAGAACCCCTCATGGCTACTGCAGCCAATTGAGAATCTACGAGCGTGACCTCTATTTTTCCATCATCAACATCTTCACCACACCCAGTAAGTCCGGTAATGCCTACCAGCATGATCAATTGAAATATAATTTTTATGTTTTTCATTTCTTCGAAATTTAAATTAATTAAACAAACAACCGTCAATTACCTGACAAGAATAATCTTACCAGACTGCTGGATATTGGTCCCCTGTAATCTGTAGTAATACATACCAGACTGATTGCCAGAAGCATTCCATTCAATGGTATGATTTCCTGACGGTAAATTTTGATTCACCTGATTCTCGACAACCATACCCGATTGATTGTAAATAACAAGATTAACTTGCGACGGTTGATCCAAACTAAAATTGAACCTAGACCAGCCATTTCTTATAGGATTAGGATATACACTAAATGGTTGCTTTTCTAAATCTTCCACATTTAATACAATCCCTTCTGGTTCAGTATTGTTGTTTGCCCCATTGCCTTCATCTTCATTGAAAATCTTGAGTACTTCAGCATCAGTTATTACTCTGTTCCAAATACGTACATTGTCTAGATATGCTTCGAAATCAGCACCATAGGCACCCGTAGCATCTTGCATAATGGTAAAAGGCAATGCATCAGGAGCTAGATTTCCTGGTACTAAACTCAAATCTTTTGAGTCCAACGCTTCATCAGTTTGCTTGAGTTCTCCATCAAAATACACATTCATTGTTGCATCTCGATCAAAAGAAACAGCCACAAGATGCCAATTGTTATCAACCAAATCAGGTGTACTGTTGTCATCAGCATCCCAGTCGATTCGGCCGCCCGCTCCATCTGCAGTATTCACAGTCCAAAGGTGATTTCCAACACCACCAGCACCATCAAGAGCAACTAAAAAACCAGTATTTCCACCGCTACCCCAATCTTTATTTCCCACAATCACTGGATCAGAATTAGGGAATACGGTATTGTCTATTTTCACCCAAAATGCAACAGAGAAATCTTCCGTTCCAAAATTCAGTTTATCATCTAAAGGCAACTGTGCATGAGCTGCTTCTGGAAAGAAAGCTACATCACCACGCTCAGGGTCTACCAAATATTCGGTAGAAACAGCTCCAGCATCTGATGCGTGAAGCCCATTACCACTTAAATCTGAAAGATCATTGTTAAGTGGCAGGAAAATGCTCGCTTCATAGCTTTTGTCTGTAGGACTATATATGGCCGCTACTTCTGCAGCAGTCAATACTTTGCCATTCCAAATCCTTACATCGTCTATCATAGCTGAAAAATCAGCTCCATAGTTTCCTGTTGCATCCTGCATAATAGTAAACGGAAGTCCTGAACTTAAGCTACCTGGAGCCAAAGTCATATCATAAGAATCAGTTGACTCATCTGTTTGTCTCAGTTCTGCATCAAAATAAACATTTAACTTGTCATCTTTATCCACAGCTAGCGTAACCATGTGCCACTTGCCATCTTGAAGGTCAGGAGTGTCATTGTCATCAGCATCCCAATCTAACCTGCCCCCTGCTCCATCAGATAAGTTGACAGTCCAAAGATGTTCTCCTACTACTCCAGCACCGTCAAGTGCTACCAGAAAACCAGTATTTCCTCCACTACCCCAATCTTTATTGCCTACCAATACTGGATCGCTTGGAATTGCCACAGAGGGATCTATTTTCACCCAAAACGAACAACTGAAATCTGTTGCCCCTAGGTCTAATTTCTCAAAAGGTATTTGAGCATGCGCAGCTGCTGGAAAATCCGCGACAGTTCCTCTTTCCGGATCTTCAACAAAAACTACATTTTCTGTACCTGCATTTACTGCATTGATGTCATTTCCAGAAGCATCGTTCAAATCACCGTCCATTGGTAGGTACACATTGGCTCCAAACGAAAGGTCCGGCCCTCCATCATCTTGCACGAAATTATAGACATCCTCTACTTCAGTCATACTCAAAGCTTTTCCTGGCCAGATTCGTAAATCATCAATCCATGCCTCAAAGTCACGAGATTGATTATAAGCACCCGTTGCATCATTCATGATGGTAAAAGGTAAAGTGACATCTGACAAGTTGCCTGGTAGAAGTGTTAAATCTTTTGAATCCAATGCTGGATCTGATTGCTTCAATTCCCCATCAAAGTAAACATTCATAGTAGCATCTCTGTCAAAAACGACAGCAACAAAATGCCACGAATTATCTACTAAGTTTGGTGTAGCATTGTCATCGGCATCCCAATCCAATCTCTTATTATCAACATGGTCATCAGCTGCATTCACAGTCCATTGGTGTTCGCCAACCACGCCAGCTCCATCTAAGGCAAGAACAAACCCTGTGTTACTTCCTCCACCCCAATCTTTGTTACTGATAACAGCAGGGTCACTTGAAGTTGC
>CAXBNB010000357.1:0-5114 GCA_963976505.1 uncultured Reichenbachiellaceae bacterium | reverse complement strand
TGGTAAATGCAATTTGAAAGTTGTCTGGAATATTTAGGAGTGTTCTGAT
The DNA here is from genome assembly GCA_963976505.1 of uncultured Reichenbachiellaceae bacterium. GTDB lineage: Bacteria > Bacteroidota > Bacteroidia > Cytophagales > Cyclobacteriaceae > CAXBNB01. Next base: position 5,065 of record CAXBNB010000357.1, on the reverse strand, counting down.
GTTTTCTACCGTTTCTTGATAGAGATTGATGAATTCACTCCCCCTGTGGGTAATACTTGGAATTTGATCTCTAAATGCATTTTTGATATGCTCCTCTACAGTAAAATATACTTCAGATGGGCCCGGAGTGAAATGAATTTTTTTCATACTGCAATGTTCATTAAATCTTGTTTTCTGAAAAAGGAAACAAGTGAATTTAATTTTATCAAAAAGAAAAGTCTGTAGGTTTATTGTAAAATGACAATTGCTTGGATAACTTTGCTTCTGTTGCTTAAGGTTGACGCTATTGTTATTAAACCTAACATTTTAACAATAATTGAGTGAAGCTGATTGGCTAAACCGGGCCTCATTTTGATTCGATTCGTTGAGTCAGAACCTCTTGTAGGATAACAGTGGAAGGTTGAATTGATTCGGCAGCTCAAATCCTTTAAATAATTGGGGTTTAATTAACCTAGTCTCCTTAACACTATAAAGCCTTTAGCATTTGCTAAAGGCTTTTTTAATGTGTTTGAATTTGTCTTTGCTATTAATAGAGGACCCTGAATTTTATGGTTCCTTCTATTTTCTTCAATTCTTTTGTCACTGCAGGATCATATCCTTTATCAATATCTGTAATTACGTAACCTATCGTTTCATTGGTTTTCAAATACTGACCAACAACGTTGATGTTGTGTGAGGCGAGCATATTTGTGATTTCAGCCAATACACCGGGTTTGTTGTGGTGAATGTGAATAAACCTATGTGCATTTTCGAATGCAGGCAAGGTGATATCAGGGAAGTTGACACTATTGGTAGTTGACCCTGAATTGATATAATCCATAATCTTAGTTGGTACAAACTCAGCGATGTTTTCCTGTGCTTCCTGTGTACTTCCACCAATGTGTGGAGTTAAGATTGTATTTGGTAATGCTCTCAATTCAGAAATAAACTCATCGTCATTGCTGTAGGGCTCTACAGGGAACACATCTACAGATGCACCTGCTATTTTTCCACTTTCTATGTTCTTTTTCAATTCTGCAATATCCACCACATGGCCCCTACTCAGGTTAAGAAAAATCATTCCATCTTTCATCCAGCCAAATTCTTGCTTTCCGATCAGGTTTTTGTTTTCTTTTCTACCATCTACATGAAGAGAAACTACATCAACAGTGCCGAGCATTTCTTCCAATGATTTGCATTTTGTAGCATTTCCCAATGCCAATTTTTCATTTAAATCATAGTAATAAACCTGCATGCCCAAAGCTTCACCGATGACCGACAACTGCTTGCCAATGTTGCCATAACCAACAAGTCCTAATTTTTTACCACGAATCTCAAAGCTTCCTTTTGCAGATTTGTCCCATTTTCCTGCGTGCATAGAGACTATTTTGTCCGGCAGGTTTCTGATCAACATGATCATTTCTGCAATGGCCAATTCTACCACAGAACGGGTATTGCTGTAAGGAGCATTGAAGACTGCTATTCCTTTCTTTTGGCATTCTTTCAAGTCTATCTGGTTGGTTCCAATACAAAATGCGCCAACAGCTTTTAGTTTCTTTGCATTTTCGATTACCCGCTTGGTTACATTCGTTTTTGATCGGATGCCCAAAATGGAAATGTCTTTTATTTTTTCAACCAACTCGTCTTCAGAAAGCCCAGCAGGGCACACTTCTACTTGATATCCTTCCTCTTTCATCAGGTTAACGCCTACAGAGTGGATGTTTTCAAGTAATAATACTTTAATTCTGTTTTTAGGATATGATAGTGCTCTCTCCATGTTATTGTGATATAGTATTTCGTCTAATGATGGTGCGATGTGATCGGCTTTTTCCAGTACTTTTTTTCTGGATACATTTTCGGTAAAAGCATAAAACCTTTCTGCCATGCCATACTCACGGATTTCATAGTCAGTGTACCCGTCTCCGATCACATGAACTTCTCCTTTGAGCTTCATTTCTTTGATTACGGCAGGCTTTCCTTTGTCTCCGGACAGAATGTTGTCCATGTCAAACCCTACAATGTATCCCGAGTCGTCATAACAAAAGGTATTTGCAAATACATGCTCCTCTTTTACTCCATACTCTTTTACTATTGGACAAATAAATTCTTTGAAGCCATTCGATATGATGTAAACATTTTCTGTATGATTAGTAAGGAATTCCTTATTTCTAATAAATGACTTAGAAACTTTGTTTCGAAGTACCGATATGAGTTCGGGTAATTGATCTTTGTGCGCATGGAGCAACTTTATTCTGCCGTTGAGAGACTCTCTGAAAGAGATGTTCCCGGCCATAGCAGAGTCAGTATAGTCCTTTATTTTAAGCAATACCTCTTCCTTGTCAGTTCCTGAAAGAGAAATTTCGCCTAATACGTCCAGAGCTTCAACTTGGGTGAATGTGCTGTCAAAATCTATGACGAAGTTTTTTGCCGCTGTTTTTTCCATTTGGTAATTTGAATTTTCTTGAAATGTGTCTCTAGAGACTACCATCTTTCTAGAAGGGCGCAAAATTATTTTCTCTTGAGTTAAAAAGAGAATGTAAACGGAATAATATTACTTCATCTTTGAAATATTTTAATATTCGAAAAATGTAGGTTGATTATTGAAAATACTATTACGGATAGTACTGCCAAGAATGGAATATTTGATTTTCAAAAGTACTCCGTCCATGCTCTAAGAAGTGAAGTGACACTTTCAATATCGTTTGATATAGTTTCACAAGAAGAGAAGACAACTCGTGTTAGGATTATATATATTAGATTTTTCAAGATCAAATTTTAGATTGAATGTACTACTGGTTGATCCCAAACCCTCGTCTCAGCGGTTTTTTTTGTGTACTCATTAAAATCTGTCGCTTTTCTACCTAGTACCTTCTCCACATCGGTAGTTATTACTTGGTTGGTGGGGTTACCCAATACTTCTCTGAATAAGTAGTCGAAAAGCCAGATGTAGTCGGACGGTAATTCAGCTGCTTTCATCATAGCGTTATACTCTTCCAGTGAAACCGCTTGAAATTTTAGATCTCTTCCAGTTGCTTCAGCAATTTCTGTAACAGCTTCTTCAAAATTCAAGGTTCTAGGACCGGTTACCTCATACGTTTTTCCATTATGAGCTTCGTTAATCAAAGCTTCCACCACTACATCTGCTATATCTGACGTATCCACGAATGGAATCTTTACATCGGGCATAGGTAGCGCGATATGACCTGCCAAAATAGGATCAAGAAAAAAGCTTTCACTGAAATTCTGATTAAACCATGATGCTCTTACAAGGGTGTAGTCCATGCCAGAATTAGCAACTACCTGCTCGCAATGTTCTGCTTCTTTTTCACCTTTTCCAGACAGTAAAACCGCCTTTTTTACTCCTGCTTTTTTTGCAGCTTCTGTTAGTCCCTTTATGGCATTAAGTGCGCCTGGTACTGCAAGATCTGGATAGAAAACGATATACACTTTATCGATTCCTTCCAATGCCTTTGCCCAGGAAGTAGGGTCTTCCCATTCAAAAGATGGTGATTCATTTCTCGATCCTATTCGTACATTTTGATTTTGTTGTTTTAATCCTTCTACAACTTTGCGACCGGTCTTACCGGTCCCACCAATTACTAAGATGTTATTTTTCATGTTCATTAATTTTATGATTATAATTTTTGATTTAATGCTTTGAATCTGTGATTACTGCCAAGACTGTGAGTGAAAATGAAATCACGGCGAAGACAGTTCTGATGAGATGCAGACGGTTCCAATTTGACTCATAGAATTTTCTAAATTCTGCCATCTTTCCAGCTTTCATTCTGACTAATTCAAGTGCATCTAACTGATCATTGAGAGGAACATTTCCAAGTGCTGTGACTCCCACTGTACCAACGAGATAAAATATCGATGAACTCAGGAGCAGCCAGAATGTGATCTTGGAGGCATGAAATTCATAGATACTTGATATGCTCAAAAAAAGCACACTTCCGAAAAATATCAAAAAGAACGCAGGGTTCAGAATTGCTCGATTAATGCTTTGCATGGTTTCTAAGTAGACAGGATCCGCTATTTTTTGCACCCCTGGAATTACAGATACGGACCATGCATAAAATAGTCCCGCAGAGAGTCCGGTTAGGACGACTGTTCCAAATAGGATGAATGATTTAATTGATATTTCCATAATTAGTTAATATTTTGTTCGATGAGCCATTGTTTTAGTATTGTGCGTTCATTATTGGTAAGTATCACTTGATCGCCTTTCGGCATTCTTTTCGTGATATAGACTTGTTTGTAAATTTTGGGTGCACGTTTTTCCATATTTTTTACAGAAAAGACCATAAAAGGATTTTGCTTTCGGTGGCAGACATTGCATTTTGCTTCAAGAACCAGAAAGGCCTCTTTCTTGAGGTATTCGATGGAATTTGAAGCAATAGGATAACTCCCTTTAAAAGGTTCTGATTTTGCATTAATAATGGATAGGAAAGTAAGTACTGCTGTTAAAATTCCTAACACCATAACTTTTGTGGACTGCTTTTTCATCTCTAATTGAATATAGATGTAAAGTTGAGCGCAGAAGAAATTACATTCTTGACCTTACCTGCCAAGATTTTGACAGTTTAGGCCAAATGGACTTTTTTAACGTGTCTTTCGGAATTCGACTGGTGATTTACCCGTCCAGCACTTGAATGCACGATTAAAAGCACTTTGTTCAGAAAAACCTGTTTGAAAAGCAATTTCTCCAATGCTTCTGGAAGTATTCAAAAGAAGGTCTTTGGAAATTTCTTCTTGGGTCTGCTTGATGAGACCTCTATATGAATTTCCACTTTCAGAGAGCCTTCGGGTCAATGTGCGGCTGCTCATGCCAACTTGACGTCCTACATGATCTATACTAGGAATGCCACTTGGAAGTGCATCCTGTATTAATTTACCCACATCTGAGGCGATTTTGTTGGATCCAACTTCAATTCCTTTGGTTTCCTCTTTAACTCTTTCTACAAGAAAATTATTGATGCTAGCATCAGCTTTTGCGGTATGTGTTTCTAGGTCAGAAGTTTTGTAAGAAATGAAATTATTTGGTTGATTGAAGAGAATAGTACATTTAAAAGCATCATGATAA
>CAXBNB010000356.1:0-5116 GCA_963976505.1 uncultured Reichenbachiellaceae bacterium | reverse complement strand
AATGTCAGCATAGAGATTGTTTGATTTTTCTTGCCAAAAATATTGTTTCGGTGCATTGTCATGGGCATGTGGTGCACTAAAACTTAGAGAAAGGCAAAAAGGCTTGTCACTTGGAGCTGTTTTTATAAACTCCTGAGCCTGATGTCCTGTATAACGTGTTAAATGGACAGTGTCCTCACCAATAGTTTTGTAGAAATACCCTTTTCGGTTAGGATATTTGCCATTACGATCATAGATGTCTGCTTTGTCAAACAACAGCTTAGATTCGTTAAATTTCACTCCGAATTTCCCATAAAAGCCAGTATAGTAACCATTTCTTTTAAGGATTTTCGGATAACTAATTTCTTTGTAAGCTTCTTTTAATTCTCCCTGTTGGAAAGTGTATCCATGTGTACGTTCGTATAATCCCGTCAATATGGACGCCCTGCTTGCAGCACAGATAGGAGTAGTGACAAAGGCTTTTTTAAAGAAGGTTCCTTCTTTGGCCAACATGTCCATTTCTGGAGTGTGAATAATATCATTACCTGAATAACCAAGGGCGTCCCACCGCTGGTCATCGGTTAAAATAAATATTATATTAACCGGTTTTTGTTCCTTATCGGGTGTACACCCAAATAAGGCCAGTCCTACGAGACAGATCAGGTAATTGATTTTCATATTCGATATCAAAAGTTAATTCACACTGTTGGAGTCTTTGACTCCAGTATTGTAATAATAGGCTTTGTCTAGATTCTTTAATTTGCTGATGGATGTGAGTGCCTGATCTGTAATTTTTGTGAAAGACAGGTTGATGTATTCGAGATTTTCAAGGTCTTTCAATTGGCTTACTCCTGCATCTGAAACATCGTTTCTATCAAGCCTCAATTTCATTAGATTAGGTAGTGAATTGATGGTTCCTAGGAATTCATCTTTAACGCCACTGTTTTTTAAGTCTAACCAAACGATGTAATCTTTGGCCTTTTTGAGTGTTTCTAGTTGTTTTTTTGTTATTTGGCCACCGGATTTTACAGATACATCAAGATAGTTCACTTTTTCAGCTATCACAGAAACAGAGAAGCCAGCAGATTTTATTTCTTCAATCACCGATTGGTCAATTGGGTCTCTGGGCTGATTCAAGATGGTCATGTATTTTCCTATTCCCAAGTATTTTTCAAACTGATCTTTGACTTTAGAGTCAGCATTTAAGGCTAGTAACGACGCTTTTGGTTTTGCTCCTGCATCTATCCACCATTCGATCATTTTTACTTGCTCTTTTGAAAGAGGAGTTTTTCCTTCAGGAGGCATAAAATCCTCGTCATCATGAGCTAGTGTGATCCTTTTGAATAACTCACTGGAAATACTATTGCCTGCCACTATGGCTTTTCCGGATTCTCCACCTTTCATCATGTCCTTAAACGATGTGAGTAGAAGTTCTCCCTTGAGTTTTTCTTGATTGTGGCAGCTGATACACCTCGCATCTAATATTGGCATAAGCACATCTTCAAATACCAAGGCAGAATCTATATTGGTGATTTTTTTATAGACCCGTTCTACCTTTGGAGGAAGTCCGGCAATGGTACGTACAGCATTTGGTGCATATTGGAATAGGTAAGTAGAACCATGTGTTAGGTTACCTCCAAAATGTCCAGTAAATGTGAGGAGCACCATCACAACAATAAATACTCCTCTTTGAACTTTTGCATTTGAAATTTGGAATTTACGGATCGCCAGAAGAGCAAAAGCAACGACAGTCATACTGATGCCTGCCCATTGATGCAAGAACACCGCATCATCATTGTATCCACCACCCAATGAGAGCATGTAACCCATGATGCAGGCGCCTAAGGCACTGATTCCTCCTAATAAAAGTGAGAAGTCAATGATGTTGTCAGAGTTTTTAAATTGTTCAAGCTTATTTACCAAATGAAGGATAAATCCAAGGATTAAAAATCCGATAGGTAAATGGACAATGAGGGGATGAAATCTCCCTATAAAGATGACAAAGTCGTTGGTTCCGTTTTCCAAAATATATGATTTATTATGCTGATTAATACAATTTATTAAATTCCTTGGTCCATGCCTGAGCCATCAAATAGGCTCCAGCCATAGAAGGGTGTACACCGTCTGGGCACCATACTGAAGCAGGTGCTTTTTTCAATGCTTCGTCGAACATTTTTTGATATCCTACAAACCCAGTATTGAATTCTTTTGCTAATTTGGCTGCAGCCGCTTGATAAGCTGGAAGTTCTTTTTTCCACCTGTCGGTAATTGCTTTTCCTCCCCATACTGCAAAGGGTTCACAAATGATGATTTTTACATTTGGTAACTCTTTTTTTGTACGAGTAAGTAAGTCTCTATAATCCTTCTCATATCGATCGACCTGTCCATCATACTTGCCATTGACCATGTGCCAGTAATCATTTATACCAATCAATATGCTTAAGACATCCGGTTTAAGGTTGATGGCATCTTTATCCCACCGAGCTGCCAACTGGTGGACTTTGTGACCACTAATGCCCTTATTGTAAATATTTAAACTACTCCCGTAATTTTCAGCATACAATTGTGCTGCAGTAAGAAATACATAACCAAAACCAAAAGCCCTCGTTGAATTGGCCTCCATTATTTTTTTGTCTCGGCCGGCATCTGTAATAGAATCACCCTGAAACAAAACATTGATCCCGTTGGGAGCTTTCTTTGGAGCAGCTGCCGACAATTCTGTTGAAGCAAAGGGAGTTGCTGCAATAGCTAGTGAAGCTAAGGAGCCATTTCTTAAAAATTTTCTTCGGTCTTGATTCATAGTTTAATCTTTACAATTGATAGTCTAAATAGTTTTATGCGTTTTGCAGGAAGCTAAAATTAATGGTAAAAAGTGTTTCCTCTATCATTAGTTTTTGAAAAAGTTTAAATTAAGCTAATATATCGTTTACCACATGACCATCCACATCTGTCAGACGATATCTTCTTCCTTGGTGTTTGTAGATGAATTTTTCATGGTCTATTCCTAAAAGGTGCATCATGGTTGCCTGAAAATCGTGTACATGAACGGGATCTTTCACAATGTTGTAACTGAAGTCATCTGTTTCACCATAAGTCATACCTGGTTTGATTCCACCTCCAGCCATAAATATGCTAAAGCACCTGGGATGGTGGTCTCTACCATAACTTTCAATGCTCATTCTACCCTGACAATAATTCGTTCGGCCAAACTCACCTCCCCAAACTACTAGAGTATCGTCCAATAAACCCCGTCGTTTGAGGTCTTTGATCAAGGCGGCCGTAGGTTGATCCACATCATTGCATTGTTTGCCCAAACCAATGGGTAAATTGTCATGCTGATCCCAGCCCATGTGGTACAATTGAATGAATCTTACATCTTTTTCAGCCATTCTTCTTGCCAAAATACAATTGGCAGCATAAGTTCCAGGAGTTCTAGAATTTGGCCCATATAGATCAAAAATTTCATCTGGCTCCTTAGAAATATCCATAGTGTCAGGTACGGAAGTTTGCATTCGGTAAGCCATTTCATATTGAGAGATTCTTGTCAATATTTCAGGGTCATCATTTTCATCGTATTTTGCTTGATTTAATTCAGCAATTTGATCCAACATCCTTCTTCTGGTCAATTTATCAATTCCCGGTAGGTCGTTGAGAAATAAGACAGGATCTGCTCCTGAACGGAACTGCACCCCTTGATGGAGCGATGGCAAAAAACCGTTTCCCCAAAGTCGGGAATACAGCGGTTGCGCATTTGGTCGTCCCGATCCTCGTGAGAGCAATACACTAAAAGTTGGTAAATTGTTGTTGAGACTTCCTAGACCATAACTCAACCAAGAGCCGATACTGGGTCTACCTGGCTGTTGATGACCTGTTTGGAAGAAAGAAGTGGCAGGGCCATGGTTGATGGCTTCAGTGTGCATACTTCTGATGATACACAACTCATCTGCAATTTCTCCAAGATGCGGCATTGCTTCGCTCATCATGCCACTTTGACCTTTTTGTTGAAAATTGAAGTGTGAATCGGCAAGGGGAAAAGAAGACTGACCTGCAGTCATTCCTGTTAACCTTTGTCCCATCCTTACTGAGTCGGGCAATTCTTCGCCAAACATCTTAGTGAGTACAGGCTTTGGGTCGAAAAGTTCTATTTGTGATGGTCCCCCGCTTTGAAACAAATATATCACACGTTTTGCTTTGGGTGCAATGTGAGTTACATCTAAGGCATTTATGCTTTCTCTTGCTAGACTTTCTAATCCTGATATTGCTTTCGTACCACAACCGGGTATGATGGAAGCCAATGCTGCTGCTCCCAAGCCCAAGCTCGTTTTCGACAAAAATTCTCGCCGATTGAGGTTCATCCGATATTCATGTAGTTCATCCATCCGCTTTATTCTTTTGTTATGGTTTCATCCAAATTTAAAATGGTACTAAACGTAACGGTATGAGCGGCCAGCTTCGGCTGGTCTAATTCCTCATCAATAATGTAATCACCAATGTTCAATAAGTCTGAAACTAGACTGGGGTGCTCCTTGAAATTATTCAGACTTTCATTATATACTTTGGTGAGCATATTCATTTCGCGATCCTTAGGCTTTCGTCCTGTAAGTTTCCGGAATGCTACTGTAATATTCTCTTCAGGCCCTTGATTGGATATTAATATATTCTGTGCCATCACTCGGGCAGCTTCCATATATTGAGGATCATTCAACAGCACTAAGGCCTGAAGCGGCGTGTTGGTGCTTTGTCTGCTCACGACGCATCTGTCACGTGGAAGGAGGAGGCACTGTGCGTTTCCAGAATGTATAAACACTCCGGCGGTAAAGGTCATCGGTTACATCAAGTACATATTTAGCCAATGGGCCACCACCTACTGCAGTTACACTACTCCATAGGTTTTCTGGTTGGTAAGGCCTTACACCTGGTCCGCCGACCTTGTCGTTGAGCAGACCACTGGCAGCCAATGCTTGATCCCGGATCATTTCACCTGACATTCTGTACCTAGGGCCTCTAGCAAGGTAAATATTTTCAGGATCAGTTTCTCTCTTTAGAGTGCTGGTAGCCGAACGCTGTTGGTAAGTAGAAGACATGACCATAAGTTTAATCATGGCTTTGGTATCCCATCCGTTTTCCATAAAAGTAG
>CAXBNB010000355.1:0-5121 GCA_963976505.1 uncultured Reichenbachiellaceae bacterium | reverse complement strand
TGATCACCCAATCCCTCCAAGGCCACATCATGCGCTCTCCATCGGCATGAAACCCATGTGAGTCGGCATATCTTGCCACATCCAGCCATTCCAATGTCATCCTTTCGGCATAGGCATCCGATTCGAGCAGTCTATCCACTACCCTCTCGTATGCGTTCTCAGACTTGTCATTCATATAAGCCTCCATCTCAGAAATGGTAGGAGGCAATCCCGTAAGCTCCATGGTTACTCTTCTTATCAACCTCAACTTACCTTCCTCAACAGATGGTTCTAGGTCGTTGTGTGACAACTTCTCATGAATAAAAAGATCTATTTCATTTCTGGTTTTCCAATCAGAAATATTTTCAGGGATTGATTTTTTTTCTGGCGGTATAAATGCCCAATGGTCTTTCCATTCTGCTCCCTGCTCCACCCATTTAACGATGGCAGCTTTTTCCTCTGCACTTAACACATGGTTTGATTTTGGCGAAGGCATCATGTACTCCGGATCTTCGCTTAATATTCTGCTAATGGCTTCACTTTTTTTCAGATTTCCGGAAACAAAAGCATATTCACCGCTCTCTCCTTTGGAAAAAAAGCCTTCCTTATTGTCAAGACGTAGATTGGCCTTTCTTGTTTGTTCATCAGGTCCATGACAGGCAAAGCAACGGTCAGAAATTATGGGTTTTACATGAATATTAAAATCAATGGTTTCTGGTAGCTTCTCGTAAGCAAGGGCAACATCTTCTGGCATATCCACGCCACAACCAACCACCATTAAGGACAATATAAATATCCATGAACAGTATTTAATCTTGTGGGCCGTCAATAGGTTCATCATGAGTGGTAGTCTATTGGTTTTAATAGTTTAAAGGAAAACAAATCCATTGATCAATGAATGGATTAATTGCTTAATTTACTGCATTTTTTTATCGGTGAGTTCCTAATTAACATTTTATTGGCTCTCTCGTGACAAAAAGCATCATCGGCTTTCATCGCAAAGCCCAACCCAGAAGTCTATAAATGATTGCCTTTTTAATAATTTAGAGTAGAACTGAAATTATAAGAAGAGCTAATCAAATTGTGGAATCTCCATGGATACCCCACCTTTCAGTGCGGACTCATGTGCGATAATACCTGGCACTGTATAAGCCAATGCTTCAAGTATGTCAACAGTCGGTTTTCGCTTTTCAACACAAGCAGTTACAAACTCATGGGTAATAAATGTATGAGAACCATGGTGACCACTGTTGTGTCTCAAAGGCACAGGCAGTAGCTCTGTTTTCCACCAGTCAGGTTGCTCATATTGTTCTGTTTTTGGTGCTGTACGAACAAACCCAGCATCATCTTTTCCAAGTTGTTTTGTTGCGTTCACTATAACAGATTCTGTTCCCAATCGATTGGGAGTATAAAAACTCATGTCAGTTCCAATCCATTGCGCTCTTTCACCTCCCATGTGGGCACCCTTCCACCAAACATTCACACGAAATGATGTTCCCTTATTTGTTTTAAATAGTGCAGACTCATTCCAAAAAGGATTGTTATAGACATTGTCTTTCAGAATAGGATCATCATCTCCCCAACCGTTACAACTTACCTGCGTTAAACGCTCTCCTGTAATACCGACCAAATGTGCCGTACAATGTGTGGGATAATGCATAGGAGCTACGCCATGTCGCCAGGTACGTTTGCCATTTTCAAAATAAAGCTCTTCCAATCCATCATGTTGGTATTCGGATTCGCAATGATAGATTTTACCAAACTTACCTTCATTATAAAATTTCCGCGCAGAAATAGTGGATTGCTGGTAATAGCTGGTTTCTGCCATCATATAAATCAATCCTGATTTTTTTACTGCGTCATGCAGTTTATGTGCTTCTTCCATTGTTCCCCAAAAAGCAGGCACAGCACAAAGCACATGTTTGCCATGTTTCAAGCATTCCAATACATGTTTCACATGATTGGGGCCTTCCGTGAATACACCTACTGCATCTATGTTCTTATCTTTGACCAATTCCTCCAAGGAATCGTAAGACTTTGAACACTGGTAAGTCTCCATAAGGCCTTTACGACGTTCTGGTCGTAAATCACTGACCGCCTCCACGATACAATTGGGGTGTTCATGAAATTGAAAAGAACGACCAAAACGGCCTCCAACAATACCAATTCTTAACTTTTTAGCTGATGGTTGAATGGCAAAGGATTCTCCAAATGGTAGTAATGTGCCCATTGCTACCAGACTTCCAGCCTTGATAAATTCTCGTCTTTGATTGCTCCTTGGTTTTTTTTCTATTGATGGTGTCATCGTTTCTAATTGGTTTTTTGGGAATAAATTATTAATATTTTCTTTTTCCTCTTCATGCCAGAGGGGCACCTACTTTTCCTAGATGAAAAGTAGGCAAACTCACCTGCCGGCGTGCAGGAATCATGATAAATTAAACGCTCAAGGCAATTACGCTCATCTGCCCGCCAATTTATCTCCCTCCCTCCTTGACCATCATAGAAAAAGCCATTTCTCCTTTCGATTTAACAGCCAATGTTTGCCATGTCTGCCGACTGGCAAACATTCTCAAATATGGTTCCCATTTGCCTACCGGAACAGGCAGGCACAAAACGGGGGCGGGGTTTATAATATGACAAAGCTGAGTATTTCTAGATTCATGAATTTACCTTTTGATATATGCCTCATCCATGTTCAACAATGTATTCGATAAAACAGCCAATGTCGCCATTTCTACTGGGTCATATTGCATCACTGACTCAAAATCTCCCACTGCAAGATAATCCTTTGCCCCTAGTTCATCTTTTTTAAATTCTGTAAATTCATCTTCATACAACGCTTCAAATACTTGAATTTCCGCTTCACTTGGCAACCTACTCAATGCCAATTGAAATCCTGTCTTGATTTTATCTTTCAGGGAATCTCCAGCCTCCTTTTTTAGCCTATATGCCAAAGCCCTAGATGCTTCAAGGAATTGTGGGTCATTTAAAAGCACCAGCGATTGCAGAGGTGTATTGGTACGCTCTCTTGTGATCGTACAAACTTCCCGGCTCGGTGCGTCAAACAACTCCATAAATGGAGGTGGAGAAGTCCTACGAATAAAGGTGTACATACTCTTGCGGTATTGACGATCGTCTTTGTTTCTTACGTAATACTTGAGTGCCTCTGAGAAATTGCCTTTTTCAATCCACAAACTATCGGGTTGGTAAGGTTTGACACTTTCTCCTCCAATTTCATCATTCAAAAGTCCGCTAGTAGCCAGTGCATTGTCTCTGATAAACTCTGCCTGCCAACGGTAACTTGGTCCCCTTGCCAACCATTTATTCTCGGCATCCAATTCGAATTGTTTTTCGGAAACATTTGACCTTTGTCGATAGGTTTGACTTGTAACTATGAGCTTAAGTAAGGCTTTTACATCCCAAGCTGATTCCATAAATTCTATTGCCAACCAATCCAATAGTTCAGGGTGGGTAGGCATGGCACCCTGACTTCCAAAATCATCAGCTGTGCTCACTATTCCAACACCAAAAATCATTTGCCAGTACCGGTTGACTGCTACTCTTGCTGTCAAAGGATTTTTTTCATCGAAAAGCCACTGACTGAGTCCAAACCTATTTTTGGGCAGTTCTTCCGACATGGCCATTATTTTTTCAGGTGTTCCAGGATATACCTGTATATCCCTTGCATCGTACGCTCCTCTCTTTAATAAATATGTCGTGCGGATCATTGGCATTTCTCTCATCACCATCAATTCCTTAATACTATCTACAATTTCAAGGCGCTCTTTCCGAAGTTTTGAAAGCTGATCAAGAGCTGCTTTATATGTTGCACTAGAAGCAGTGTAGATTATAGGCGCTTCTCCTCGTTTGGATTGTTCGTAGATAAGTTTGGCCTGAGAACTCAGCACCTCATGATCATATAATGAAAACTCATCAATGTCACCTTTGAAGACTCCATTATCGCCCGTTCCTCCACGATTGCTTTTGCCCATCACCAATCCTCTTTTGTCAGGTATAAATCCCCTTCGAATAGGCAAGATACTCTTATACAATTGATCAAATTCTACGGTTACATCAGCCTTCTGACCATCTATGTAAATATTGATCCCATCAGCCCGTGACGAACCATCGTAAGAAAATAATACGTGAGCCCAATTGTTGATTTGGAGCTTTTTTTTGCTTGCAACATGAATGTAATTGTGGGGTAGGCAATTGATAAGTCTAACCGCAACTCTGTTGGTAGAATCGAGGTAAAAATCCCAGCCGCGCCAATTGGTATTTTTGTTGCCTGCATTACCAACAATCACCTTGGTTTTTCCAGTCTCCTCTTCGAGATTGATCCAGGCTGCAATAGAAAATTGGTCATTTGACTCAAATTGCCCCATTTCATTGATTCTAATGGCATCATCCTGATGATTGAAGTGCCGGGCAAGCCCTGAAACACCTTTTATTGAATCTGTATTGCTTTCAAATGTATTTTTACGATTGTCAATAATCCGTCGAGATTCTTGTTTTGTAACACGCTCAAAAGAATGGTGCAGCAACGGCTTTGCAGTTTGAACATCAACGCTTTCCACAAAATCGGTAATGGCTTCCAGCTCAGCCCTTTCAATTTTGTATTTACCTTCCCAATCAGCGATTTCTCTATCAAGGTTCTGGACCTGAGCATCAGTTTCTTCATCGCTCAGTAAAACCATTGGACCAAAGTCTCCATCGTTTCCAGACATACCTAGTTCCTTTACATTATTGAAAAAGGCACTCAACTGATAATACTCTTTTTGGGAAATCGGATCAAATTTATGATCATGGCACCTGGCGCATTCCACCGTCAATCCCAGAAAAGCTGTACCTAGAGTATTCGTCCGGTTGGCTACATATTCCAATCTATATTCCTCATCTACTATTCCAGACTCTGCATTGGTAGGGTGGTTTCTATTGAATGCAGTAGCTATAATTTGCTCCTTGGTAGGGTTGGGCATCACATCACCCGCCAACTGTTTGGTAACAAACTGATCGTAAGGCATATTGTTTTTAAAAGCCTGTATCACCCAATCGCGCCAAGGCCACATATTGCGAATGCCATCAGAATGATGGCCATGCGAATCTGCATATCTGGCCAAATCTAGCCATTCTAACGTCATT
>CAXBNB010000354.1:0-5122 GCA_963976505.1 uncultured Reichenbachiellaceae bacterium | reverse complement strand
TTGAAGGCTTGAGTGATCCAGAGGAGAAGAGAAAAGCAATAGGCAAAACATTTATTGAGATCTTTGATAAAGAAGCGAATCGAATAGAAAATGTAAAATGGCTGGGTCAGGGTACCATTTATCCAGATGTGATCGAGTCTGTATCTGTCAATGGCCCATCTGTTACCATAAAGTCACACCACAACGTGGGTGGCTTACCTGATAAGATGAAAATGAAGGTTGTAGAGCCTTTAAATACCCTTTTTAAAGATGAAGTAAGGAGAGTAGGGAAAGCGTTGGGAATAGACGATAAAATCCTAGGAAGGCATCCATTTCCGGGTCCTGGTTTAGGGATCAGAATATTAGGAGACATCACTGCTGAGAAAGTACGCGTACTTCAAGAAGTCGATTATGTTTTTATCAATGGATTGAAAGAAGCTGGATTGTACGATGAGGTTTGGCAAGCTGGCGCCATGTTGCTGCCTGTGCAGTCAGTAGGTGTGATGGGAGATGAACGTACCTATGAAAGTGTAGTAGCACTCCGTGCTGTTTCCAGTTTGGATGGAATGACTGCCGATTGGTGTCACTTGCCTTATGAATTTTTGAGTGAAGTATCTAACAATATTATCAATAGGGTAAAAGGGGTTAATAGAGTGGTTTATGACATCAGTTCCAAACCTCCGGCTACCATTGAGTGGGAGTAATACAGGTTTTGCTCATAGGAAATCCGTGATTGGTATAAAGTTCGGTGTTGTAACTTGATCCATTTTTGTTATTTTTGATAACTACCAATTGCTAGCGTTATGAAAATCCTATCGACTGTTCTTTTGCTTTTTCTCTCTTTATTGTCTGAAGCGCAGATACCCATATTGGATGCTAGAAAAGAGATCGTTAAACTTCTTGACGAATGGCATCAGGCGGCAACAGATGCGGATGCGGAGAAGTATTTTGGCAGCATGACAGAAACGAGCCGGTTTTTGGGAACGGATGCCACTGAAAGGTGGACTAAAGCGGAATTTATGGCTTTTGCTAAAGACGCATTTGAACACAAACGCACTTGGGAGTTTGTTCCCTCAGAAAGAAAATTAACCGTAGAAAAAGGACTGAAATATGCCTGGTTTGACGAACAATTGGATACCTGGATGGGGCCATGCAGAGGTTCTGGTGTCTTGATAAACGACGGTGAAGGCTGGAAGATCGAGCAATACAATTTGACAGTATTGGTTCCAAATGACAAAATGAATGACTTCCTGGAAATGATAGGAAAAACAAAAGAATAGTAAGTTGGAAAAAGAGAAATTATTAAAAGTTATATACTGGGTTTTATTTGCTTGTGCCCTTGGGTCACTTTGGATCAGCCTAAGGTCACAGCTGTACGCTATGGAGTATTCATTGATTGCAGTAGCCTTTTGGGTGGCGGCTTATTTCTTCAACAAACAGTTTATCACCAAGGAGTGACCAGTCTTTTTCAAGTTGTATTGAGCAGAAGGGCAGATTAAAGATTCAATAACTTCACTGTTTATTAACCTGTGTTACCGTTAAATTTCTGAATATCTTCCATAAATTGCGGTCTTATTCTAAAGGCAATGATAGAAGGAGTGATTTTTGATATGGATGGTGTGATCATGGACAGTGAGCCCATTCATTATAAGGTAGAAAAGGCCATTCTAGCTAATTTTGATCAGCCATTCGAGTTTGAAGACCATGCCCGATTTGTTGGTCAAACTACCAGAGATTTATGGAAGACGCTGTGTGCAGAGCGAAATTTGCCGCAGGGGTTTGAAGTGCTCGCCTTGCTTGACAATGCAGATTACATGCAAGAGTTGGAAAAGGGCGATATTACTCCAATTGCAGGGCTTATTGAATTGCTTGAGAAGTTGAAGACTCAAAAGATTCCTTTGGTAGTGGCTTCTTCGGCCATTCGTGAAAATATAGAAACGGTAATCAGTAGATTTGATATAGGATCTTTCTTCGAAGGTTCTGTAAGTGGTCAGGATGTAGAAAAAACCAAACCCAATCCTGAAATTTTCCTAAAAGCAGCCAAGGTGATTGACATCAAACCTGAAAACTGTTTGGTAATAGAAGATGCGAAACATGGAGTGGCTGCTGCTAAAGCAGCAGGAATGTTTTGTGTTGCATTAAGAAATTTAAACTCAGGGGATCAAGACCTTTCACAAGCAGATATGATTGTGAATAATTTGAGCGAAATTGACCTGAGTGTTGTGAACCAATTGATAAACAAAGAAAAATAAATATGTTACCTAAAATAAACCCGGCAGAAACAAAGGCGTGGAACGCACTTGAAAAGCATCAGGATAAGATTTCAGAAGAAGCGATAGCTGATATGTTTGAAGCTAATCCAGACAGATTTAAAGAGTTTTCCATCCAGTGGAATGATTTTCTTTTTGATTTTTCAAAAAACATCATTACTGATGAAACTGTAAAGTTGCTGACAAACTTAGCGCAGGAGTGCAAGCTAAAAGGCGCAATTGAAGCCATGTTTACTGGGGAGAAAATCAATGAGACCGAGGGAAGGGCTGTATTGCACACTGCTTTGCGAAGCAATAGCAAAGAAGCATTGAAGGTAGATGGTGAAAACATTAGGCCATTGATCCAAAAGGAGTTGGATAAAATGAAAGCCTTTACTGATAAACTTCATGCCGGCGAACTGAAAGGATTTTCAGGCAAGCCAATCAAAAATATAGTGAATATTGGTATCGGCGGGTCGGATTTGGGTCCGTACATGGTTACGGAAGCGTTGAAGCCTTACCAGAAAGAAGGGATCAATTCTTACTTTGTGTCCAATGTAGATGGTTCTCACCTTTTCCAGGTATTGAAAAAAATAGATGCTGAGGAATCTTTGTTTATCATCGCATCCAAGACTTTTACTACGCAAGAAACCATGACCAATGCAGAGTCTGCCAAGTCTTGGTTTTTGGAGAAAGCCAAAGATGAAGCAGCTGTAAGCAAGCATTTCATTGCACTTTCTACCAACAAGAAATCAGTAGAAGCCTTTGGTATCGATGCAGCCAATATGTTCGAGTTTTGGGATTGGGTAGGAGGTCGCTATTCATTGTGGTCGTCTATCGGGATGTCTATTGCTTGTGCCATTGGATTTGACAACTTCCGGAGCTTACTCGATGGAGCAGAGGCTATGGACGAGCATTTTAGGGAAACTGATTTTGATAAAAATCTCCCTGTTCTGACCGCTTTACTTGGCATCTGGTACAACAATTTCTTTGGAGCAGAGTCTCATGCTATTTTGCCTTACGATCAGTATTTACATCGTTTTTCAAGTTACTTGCAACAAGGGGATATGGAAAGCAATGGAAAATTTGTCGACCGAAACGGGGAACCCATTGCCATCCAAACCGGACCTGTGATTTGGGGTGAGCCTGGTACAAATGGACAACATGCATTTTACCAGTTAATCCATCAAGGCACGAAGTTGATTCCATCAGATTTCATTGCTTGTGCACAAAGCCAAAACCCAATGGGGGATCATCATGAGAAATTGTTGGCCAACTTTTTTGCTCAGACAGAAGCATTGATGAAAGGTAAGATGGAAGATGAAGTACTCAATGAATTGTTAAAGTCAGGTATGTCTGAGGATGATATGGATGAGTTGCTCCCATTCAAAGTCTTTGAAGGAAACCAGCCAACCAATTCCATTCTGATCAAGAAGCTTACCCCTTACAATTTGGGGTCATTAATAGCGATGTACGAGCATAAAATATTTGTGCAGGGCATTATATGGAATGTATTCAGTTTTGATCAATGGGGCGTAGAATTAGGCAAGCAGTTGGCAGGCAATATTCTCCCTGAATTGAAATCTGACAACAAAGTTGAAAGCCATGATAGTTCTACGAATGGCTTGATCAACTTGTACAAAACTTGGAAATAAAAATATTGACAAAGGATCGTACATGAATATAGCGGAACATTATTTCGCGAATATTCGTGTACGCTTTTAGGTAAAAAATAATACAAATGAAGATAGCTGTTATAGCACACGATGGGAAAAAGACGGAATTAGTAGAATTCCTGATGGAGAATAAAAATTATTTAAAAAATATAGACCTGATAGCTACAAAAGTTACTGGAGATCAAATAGAAAATGCAGGACTGAAGGTGACAAAGGTATTAAGTGGGCCGTATGGGGGTGATGCTCAGATTGCCAGTATGGTAGCAGAAAAGAAAATTGATATTGTAATATTTTTTAGAGATCCAATGGGTAAGCATGTGCATGAGCCAGATATACAAATGCTCATGAGGGTATGTGACGTGCATGAAATTCCTCTTGCCACCAATTTAGCTACCGTTAGGCTTTTATTGAAAGGGATAGCGGAGAAGAATAGAGGGATCAGTAGTTTGTTTCGATAGAGAATTAAGGATAATTCCTTTCACCAAAAATACTACTGCCAATTCTGACCATCGTACTGCCTGCTTTTAATGCCAGTTGATAGTCACCACTCATTCCAATAGAAAGGTCTTCGAGTTGCAACTTGTCTGAATTGTATTTGCTTTTTATGTTTTCAAGAAGATTTTTCAATCCTTTAAATTCTAAAGCTATTTGAGTTTCATCGGAGGTATTGGTTGCCATTCCCATCAAACCTGTAATGTTTACATTCTCAAATTGATCAGAGTTGGCTTTTTCTAGAATAGTGAGGAGTTCTTCTTCATTCATTCCAAATTTTGACTCCTCATTTCCAAGATGTAATTGTAGTAAACAATTGATTTTACGGTCATTCTTTTTTGCCTCATTGTTTATAGTAGTCAGCAGCTTTTCACTGTCAACAGCATGAATCAAGTGGACGAATGGCGCAATATATTTTACCTTGTTGGTCTGCAGATGGCCTATCATGTGCCATTTGATGTCTTTAGGAAGTGTTTCATATTTCTTCACCAATTCCTGCGCTTTGTTTTCTCCAAAGTCCCTTTGTCCACAGTCATAAGCCTCAGATATATCACTGGCGGGTTTGGTTTTACTTACTGCTATCAGTTGACAGTGATATGCGGCAAGCTCTTTTTTGAGTTCGGATAGGGTGTTTTTTATGCTCATTAGGTATTTAACAACAGTGTGTATTGTCTTAGGTTCAAAAGTAACAATATGATAATAAGGAATTAAAATTTGAGGAAACAA
>CAXBNB010000353.1:0-5130 GCA_963976505.1 uncultured Reichenbachiellaceae bacterium | reverse complement strand
CGGGACAAATTGAACGAGCGTTCAAAGAATCCCAAAAAATGATTACCCGTGTATCGCAGGAGAATAAGCAGCTTAAGGAACAAACTGCAAACATTGCAGCAATGCAGAAGTATTTCATGAAGAAATAGTCTTTCATAATTCAGTTTATATCTTTATTAAGTCCCAAAACACTATCTCCAAGTAGAGTAATCGCATTTAAAAATTCTTGTGTCCTTTGACTGTCGTCAGGCAAGTTGATCATGGGTCTCTTAGGGTTAGCTGTGACACCAACAGATACCGCAACCAGTGCGGTAAGGAGGTTTTGTTTTGTAAATGCGATTGCTCTACCAAACTGATCTAACCCTAATAGGATTTTAAACCGTGTTAGGGCTATAGAAATAATTAATAATCTAATTCTTGATCGCTTCTACTACACGATTCTACCCAGGCCAACAATTCTTGTTTCATGCTTTCCACCAATTTTTTGTTACCCTTAGCAATATCCTTGGTCTCCCCTTTGTCTTCTATTAGGTCGTACAACTCGTAGCTTCCCCCCGCATCTTTTGTAATCAATTTGTATTGATCAGTTACCCATGACTTTTGATTGGCAAACTGAAATCCAATTGATTTATTTCTTTCAGTTTCTTCTCCTGCCAATACATTTTTCAAACTTTTTCCATCAATCGGCCTATCAGGATCAGGGTAATCAATTCCCAAATAGTCAATAACTGTAGGCAGGTAATCGCTCGTAACAGCAGGTACATCTATCACCTGATTTGATTTGACCTGATTCGGCCATATTACAAATCCTGGCACCCTCACACCCCCTTCGTGCAGGCTTCTTTTTCTTTCACGAAAAGGACCGGCAGTTCCTGGCGTACCTCTTTCAGGTCCATTGTCACTACAAAACCACAACATGGTATTGTCAGCTTGACCTAATTCTTCCAATTGTGCCCAAAGTCTTCCCACTTGTTCATCCATCATGGTAATGGAAGCATAGAGTAATTGCTCTTTGTATGAAAAATCGCTGTACATATTTCTGTATTTTTCAGTTGCCACCAATGGAAGGTGGGGCGTGTGAAACCATATTACAGAGAAGAAAGGATTATTATCACTCACTGAAGACCTAATAAAAGGAATAACCCTGTCAACAATAATCCGTGAATCATCTCCATCCACATTTTCAAGCTCCATTTTTTCTTTTCCTTTCCAGTAATAGGTACCATAAGATGCTATTTTTCTATCATCGTTTTTACTTTCTACAGCCGACCAACCGTAATGCTTAGACTCCCCTAGTTCTTCATTGAATTTTACAGGCACGACCATAGGATCGTAAGTAGGAACTTTAGATTCAGAAACAAAATACTCATCATAGCCATTGGCAGTAGGAATGGAGTAGTTGGAATAGTCTCTTGGCTTGCCACGATTGGCGTCATTTATAGAAGTAGTAAGCGTACCCAAATGCCACTTACCAAAATGTCCAGTATTATACCCTTTGGTTTTCAGCAATTCGGGCAATGTAATTTCCTGTGGTTTCATAAAACCTCGGTTTGCTGTATATATGCCCATTCTATATGGGTTTCGTCCAGTAAGGCAACTCGCTCTAGTAGGAGAACAAACGGAACCTGCAGAATAGAACCTATTAAATTTTGTTCCTTGACTTGCTAATCGATCCAAATTGGGAGTTTTAATTTTCTCATTGCCATTGAATCCTACGTCTCCCCATCCTAAATCATCGCACATGATCAGGATGATATTTGGCCGTTTGGTATCTGCTTCACTGGATACCTCTTGTGAGTAAGCTGGCAAACAACTTAAAGTGATAAGTGTCGCCATTATAATAATTCTCATAGTGTTGATCATTTATGTAATCAGGTATTTATTAAAATAAATTAAGTTTAACTCCCAAGGTAATTCACATGTACATAATTTGCACCCCAACCATCCAAGTTTTCCATATCTTGTGAATCCTTGAAAGTGGTTTGCAAGTCGTAAATACCTTTTTTGAGCTTCATTTCTAAAACTGCTTCAACAGCATCTATATTCATAGTGACTTCCTCTTTTATTTCTCCAATTTCTATTATCACACTATTGGCTTCAATTGCAGTTGGGGCTTCTCTAGGATACCTCCTCAGTTCAAATCGGTAATTTCCATCACGAGCAACCTCAACAAGCCATTTACCCTGAGCTGATTTATTTTTAAGGCCTTGCTGTGTCCATGGCGTATCACCCTGATACCAGTCCATCCCTACAAGCCGCACTTCAGGTGCTTCCTCAGCACCTAAGATATGCCTAGAAATCAATGCATCCGCTGGAGCTAAGGACTTCCAAAATTCTTCATAAGTATTGATCAATTCCTTTACGATCTCAGGGTGTTTTTGAGCCAAATCAATTTTCTCACCGAAATCATTTTCTATATTGTACAGCTCTTTTCCATCAACCAACCTCCATTTTTTATACTTCACAGAAGTGTTTTCCCATTTATTCCTCACCCTTGATCTTGGACATTGTACAATCAGCTTGCGTTCATTATTCCAGTCTTTTGAGCCATCGAGCAAAGGCTTCAACGACTGTCCATCAAGATAGGGTGGAAGCTTAATTCCAGAGATATCTAAAATAGTTGGCAATATATCCACCATGCCTGCCAGGTTGTTCACATCTCCTGGTTTTTTATCCGTGAGCTTGGGGTATTGGATCATACAATATACATGGTGCTTTTCATCAAAAGACAATCCCCGGTTTTTGAAACTTCCGGAACGGTGCTTCACTGCACCACGGTCATTTACGCCCTGATCAGAAGCCAATACGACAATAGTATTTTCTTTCAAACCAGTTTCTTTCAAGTAATCCAGCAGTTTGCCAACATTGTCATCTACGTTTTCAATCATAGAATACAAAGCCAAGTATTCATTGTCTTCAGCCCCTCTTTCCAACAGTCGTCTTGTTGTTACAGGATGTCGGTTGGTAGGAAAATGAACAGCAGGCGTAGAAATATAACAGAAAAATGGATCTGCATCACTCCTTTTTTCATCCATGTATTGAATCGCCTCATCAAACAAAACGTCAGTGGAAAACCCTTCGGACTTGACGAATTTACCATTGTGCTCATAAGTGGCGTTGATGTGGTTGTTACCGTAATAATCACCTAATTGGCTTACTCCTCCACCGCCATGAATGAATACTTCTTCAAAACCTCTGTATTTCGGAGCATAAGGATAACTCGATCCCAAATGCCACTTACCAAAAATAGAAGTTTTGTATCCTTCCCTTTTAAGAATGTCAGCCATTGTGGTTTCATTTTTATGCAAAATAGAAACCCCACCAACCGTATTGTGAATTCCAGCTCTGAGGGCATACCTCCCTGTCAACAGTGCGGCTCGACTTGGGGAACAAAAAGGAGGTGCATTGAAATCCGTAAAATTAACTGCCTCTCTCGACAGCTTGTCTATCCTAGGAGTTTGTACTATCTGATGCCCGTTTCGGCTCAACTCATAATACCCTTGATTGTCAATCAGTATCACCACCACATTGGGTTTAGGTTCTTGAGCTTTCTTCTTTTTGTTACAAGAAAAAAATGTTATGATAATAAATAGAAAAAGTAATATCCTCATGTATTTATAGTTTGTTGTTCTTGTACAAAATCATTCTAAATAATTCGACCAACCCATAAAACCAGCCATGTCATTTAGCCAAAGGAGAAATCTCACTTTGAAATCTTTGCGAATAGTGTACAAGATTCTTCCTATATCGGTATAGCAGCATATTGGTTACATAGCATTAGTCACACATTCTATTTCCCCATTGACTATTAACCAATTTTCTTCAGTTTTGAATTAAATTTATAGGTTTTTCCTTTTTCAGTTTTTAAATCTATACTTCTATTTTTATACCTCAATTTGCATGTCTCCCCTGCTTTGGATAGCACTTCTATATTCTGAAGTTCACCATTTTTCCAATCAAAAGAAAGCTCAAACCCTCCTCTTGCACAAACCCCTGAAATCCTACCTTCTGGCAATGCATCAGGCAGTGCAGGAAGCAAGTCTATTGTTTCTAAATGGCTTTGTAGCAGCATTTCAATGACACCTGCTGCACCTCCAAAATTACCATCAATCTGAAATGGTGGATGTGCATCAAATAGGTTTGGATATGATCCTCCACTCAATTCACGAAGAGGTTCTTCAGCCGGACTCAACAGCATGTGAATCAATTTATATGTACGGTTACCATCGAGAAACCGAGCCCAGAAGTTAATCTTCCATCCAAGACTCCAACCTGTTCCTGCATCACCTCTAAATAAAAGTGATTGCTTAGCAGCTTTCATCAAATCCGGTGTTTCTACCCAGTTAATTTCATTGCCAGGATGCATTCCCCATAAGTGGGACACATGCCTGTGTTTGACCTTTGGATCGTCAATATCTTCCATCCATTCTTGTAACTGACCTAATCGACCAATTTGGTTAGGTGCTATTTGTGGAATCATGGCTTTTAATTTGGAAGCGAACTCCTGATCCTTATCAAGGATTTTCGATGCTTCAATACATATCCTGAAAAGGTTTCGGATGATTTGGTGATCCATAGTAGGACCGGCTACTAGACCGCCAATTTCAGGGGAATTTGATGGTGAGCTAATCAGGTAACCTGTTTTAGGATCCTTTACCAAAAATTGCGTAAAAAACAGTGCAGATCCTTTGATTACATCGTATTTTTCTTCCAGAAAACCTTTGTCCTGAGTAAATAGATAGTGTTCCCAGAGGTGTGAACAAAGCCATGCACCACCAGAAACCCATATACCATGATGAGACGCATTGATCGGAGCAGTGCCTCTCCAAATATCAGTATTGTGGTGCAACACCCAACCATCAGCATTGTAATGTTCTTTGGCAACCAGTGCTCCAGTTTGTGAGCATTCATCTATCATATTGAACAGAGGCTCGTGACACTCGGAGAGGTTGGTGACCTCTACAGGCCAATAGTTCATTTCTGCATTGATATTGACTGTCCATTTACTTTCCCAGGGTGGGTTTAAGCGATCATTCCAAATGCCTTGTAAATTGGCTGGTTGCCCTCCCTTCCTACTGGATGAAATCATTAGGTATCGGGAATACTGGACATATTGGGATATAAATTGTGGGTCGTTCGGGTCTTTCCAAA
>CAXBNB010000352.1:0-5131 GCA_963976505.1 uncultured Reichenbachiellaceae bacterium | reverse complement strand
CTTTTGGCGTTTTTATTGCCTAAAAAATTCGATATGGAAATCCTTTCCGCAACGGGGTGGGTAGGCAAAGCCATGGGCAGTGCTTCGACGATATTACTGATAACTGGAGCTGGTGGAATTTTTGGTGAAGTACTGCAAAACTCTGGAATCGGAGACAGTATGACCGAATTGCTTTCTGGCGTTAGCCTAGGCATCTGGCTTCCCTTTTTGCTATGTGCCGCTATCAAGACCGCTCAGGGTTCTTCTACGGTAGCTTTGATTACCACGGCATCCATAATGGCGCCATTGTTGGTGACATTGGGGTTTGAAAGTGAAATGCAAAAAGCACTGATGGTCGTTGCGATAGGAGCAGGAGCTGCGGTTGTTACGCATGCCAATGACAGTGGTTTTTGGGTGGTGACTCAACTTACTGGTATGGACATCAAAACGGGTTACAAACTTTTTACGCTTGGTACTTTTGTGATTGGCGTTTTTGCTGCCTTTCTTGTATTCCTATTGTCGTTGTTTTTATAAGGATAAAAAATGGATGGTAACTTTTTCATTAGTGTTGATTGGGGTACAACTAACATACGTGTTCGACTTGTACAATGCGCTTCTTTGCAAATAGTGGAAGAGGTATTTTCACCACAGGGCATAAAAAAAACTTATGACCTTTGGAATGATCACGGTGGTGAGAGAAAGGATTATTTCCTTGGTTTTTTGAAATCTCAAATTGATCAATTCGAAACTGAAATAGACATCAATACCAAGGTTGTGGTCTCAGGAATGGCCTCATCTAGTATTGGCATAAAAGAGTTGCCTTACGCCGAATTGCCTTTCAATACAGATGGAAGTAATTTATTTGTAGAAGATATTTTCGGTTCGAATTTTCCTTATCAGATAAAATTAATCTCAGGCGTAAAATCGGAAGCCGATGTGATCAGAGGGGAGGAGGTGCAAATTGTTGGACTAATTAATGATGAAAAGCAATCTGTAAAAACTGTGTTTGTCATGCCGGGAACTCACAGCAAACATGTGGTATGTGACAATGAGATGGTTACTGATTTTCATACTTTTATGACAGGGGAGATGTTTCAGGTGATAAGTGAGCATACCATCTTGAAGAACTCTTTGAATCAAGGGAAATTCGGAAAAAAGGAGCAACTGGCATTTGATGAAGGAGTCTCTTCTTGCTTAGAAGGGCATTCACTTCTCAATGAACTGTTTAAAATCAGGGCATACAGCTTATTTCAAAGTAAAACAGCAGTTGAAAATTACTATTTCTTAAGTGGCTTGTTGATTGGTAGTGAAATTATTGCGCTTCGTGATGGCAGCCATGACCAGGTGAGGTTGTGTGCAGGAGGAAATTTGTTTGATTTATACTATAGGGCTATTGAAAAGATAGGACTTTTACACAAAACGGTAGTAGTCAATAAAGATGTCGTAGATACTTCTGTGGTTAGAGGGCAATGGAAAATAATTAAGAATTTACTTTAAAAGAATTGTACTGATATGGGTGTGAATTACAAGGAGGATTTATTTAGTAAAATGCCTGTGGTAGGTATTATGAGAAATTTCTCTAATGAAAATATAGAAGCCATTGTGCCATTGTACAAAAAAGCTGGCTTGACCACATTGGAGATCACTATGAATTCAAGTAATGCTGAAGAAGTAATAACGCACTTGTCTAAAAACCATCCGGATTTGAATATTGGTGCCGGTACGGTGTGCAGCATCGATGATTTGGAAAAGGCACTTGGTGCAGGTGCATCCTTTATCGTCACACCGATTATGGACAATGAGGTAATGCAGGTTTGTCGTGAAAGTAATGTGGCGATATTCCCAGGTGCATTTACTCCGCTGGAAATCTACAATGCTTGGAAGGCTGGAGCTTCAGCTGTGAAAATATTTCCAGCTACACAACTAGGCGCAGGTTATGTAAAAGATGTATTAGGTCCATTGAATCAAGTAAAGTTATTGCCAACCGGTGGTGTCTCTATTGACAACATCGAAGCTTTTTTTAATGCTGGCGCAGTAGGAGTAGGGATGGGCAGTACCTTATTTGACAAGAAATTCATTGGCACTCAAGACTATGACAGTCTTTTTGCCCACTTTCAAAATATCCATAAGAAGGTAGTAGGGTGTTTGAATGCATCCTGAAACGACTGATCTCTTTTATTTTCATTTCTAAAATAAAAAAACCACCTCAAATTATTTGAAGTGGTTTTATATTTCTATCAAGCAAACTGAATTTAGTAATACCTGTATTTTGGTGGAGATATTCCACTCATCCTAATGTACATATTTGCCTTGGCCTTATGGTTGGTAAGGTGGTCATGAATGATCATCATTCCTTCTAGTCGGCTCATTTTATTTCCAGAAAAGCTGGTAGTTGTCTCGTTGAGTAGTTGGTCATTAGACGTGGTTTTGATAATGTCCCAGGCTTCATTCAAATTGGTGTTGACCATGTTTTTTAAGTCTTCTCTGCTGATTCCAGCTAAATCCATATCCGGTGGTGGGCCTGCAGGTTTGATGTCCTTCAAAAACATGTTGGCAATGACTTTAGATGAACCAGCTATATGAGCCAACTGGCCTGAAAACGTCTTCAAACTATCGTGTGGTTTGTAGTCGTATCGATCTTCCGGCATGGCATCAGCCATTTCAAGCAATTGTGCAATGGCCTGTTTCCAAACCAACTCGTGTTGCTCTACGATGCTGTACGAAGGAGCTTCAGTCACTTCCTCAACTACGGGGGCTTCTTTCTCGGCTGGTGGAGAGCAATAGGTCAACATAAATCCCATTCCAGCAAATGCAATAGGTAATAGTGGTAATTTCATGGTATATAGAGTTTTGATTTTCCTGTACAAGTTAAGAAAAAATCTCTAAGTGCTAAATTCTTAGAGCTATCCACGGGGCAAACGCATTTAAAAATCTCTGCTATCCCCTGACTGGTTCAGGGGTCTCTAAGGATTGACTGTGGACTTTAAAGATACCGCAACGGGTGCGGTAAGGAGGTTCATTTTTAAATGCGATTGCCAGGGTTATCTAAAAAGGACCAAAATAAAACCCTGCTATGATTTACACAACAGGGTTCTTCATTTATGCTATTACGCTAAAATTTACTTCTTTGGCACAAATTCACTCATGCCTTTAAATACTTTAGACAGTAAAGCCTCGTCAGAAAAATATCCTATTTCATTCTCAGAGGAGTGAAATACCCATGCGTTATCACTTTGATACCCTTCAATGGTAATGTCGTTACCATTTGAAAACTGGAAGGTTGCAGATATAACAGGTACTGTCAAACTACTCTGATCATCCACGAAAGTATTTCCAGTAACATAGTTCAGTCCTGAGATGTACTTGGCTACATTGGTAGAATCAGCTGGCTGACCATTGGCCATCCACTGATCTCCAGCTTTGCTCAATTGTACAGAAGAATCAGCGGGATAGCTGAAGTTTATATTGACCAAAGAATCTTTTTTCATTCTGGCCAAAGTCTTATTACGGTATGAAGCTGGTTCTGCCGATACAGAAAAACTCATGAAATTATTGGCTGCATAAACCTCTTTGTCTTCAAACAGTCTGACGAATGTGTGATAATTCCTTTGGTCTTGCATTCCAAAACGTCCAATTACCATATCCAAGGTAGTCTCCGATCCTTCGATCACGCTGATCCTTGTACCCGTGGAATCGACCTGATAATCTTTCCAATTGGACTCATTCTTTGTAGCCATTCTGGATGGTTTGATGGTAAGCAATGCACCCAAAGTATTAGAAATTGAAGATTGAGTAGCAGGTACAATCTTTCCATTTGGCAGCTTTAACTCCCAATCAGAGCCTTTTTTGGTCAACTCTACCATTCCTGCTTTTGACTCGATGTTGATGGCTGTCACTTTCGCAGTATCAATCTCTACCAGCTCCGACCTTAGCGACTTGCTTTTTTTCTTTCCTCCAGTCAATTGAATTATGCCATAAATAGCCACCAATGCGACCAGAATTCCTATGAGTTTTATGTTTGATAATTTCATTTTTTATAAATAATGACTTTTGACATTAAAGCGTAATGGTCAATGATTGAAGGTTAAAGTGAGTATTAACATGTAATGTCAATAAATTCCTTCTCTCCACTTGTTTCTTTTCATTTGATTTCTTTGCCTTCTCACAAATGCGTAAATAAGGATTAGGAAGATAGGCCCCAATACATTGCCATATTTTAACATTTCTCTCGTGGAGTCTTCTACTGCTTCCAATGGACGTGCGGATATTCCTTTAGTTCTCAAATCAATCAGTCCGGTATCATCTGAAAGCCAATCTATCGCATTGGAGGTAAAGTTTACATTGTCTTCGCTAATCTGCTGTGGAGGATTGCCATTTATGACATAGCTGCCATTGGATATTACAACCAGTTTCGAATCAACTGATCCTCCAAGAGGGCCATCCAGAGCCAAGGCAACAACCTGCTCTCCCTGGTTGAAATCATTCTGTGCCCATTTTTTATTGATATTTACTGCTCCTGGAGTTGCTGCAAACCCAGAAGCCTCTGATGTCAGTAGTAAGGGAGTAAAATTAACCAGTGAGTCAGTGCCGCTGTAAGTCAAAGCACTTACAAAAGGAAGCATAATGTCTTCCAATCCCTTGGTAGTTGGGTGGTCTGTAAAATTGTTGATTCTTGGAAAATAGGGAAACTTGATTTGACTTCTAAAATTGAACATTCCATTTTGCTGTTGAACGGTGACAGTACCACTATTAGAATCTATGACAAACTGATTTCCCATATTCACTTTCTTGCGGCTAAGCCATCCCCTGATTCCGATATCATTTCCAACACTCAGCTGGCCAGTTGATAAGTCTCCGTTCAGATTGCTGTGAGACAAAAACACACTTCCACCTTGAGCCATATAATTGTCAATTTTAGTGAAATGAGCCAATGGTATGGTATCAGTAGGGTTGATCATCACAACTGCTTTGAAATATGTAGGAATTTCATCTGCGTTAGAAATGGAATAAGCCTCCACATCGTACAATACTGCAAGTTGTTGCGCCAACTGTGCGACTTCCTGTACTGTAGGTTCTCCATGCCCTTGCAATAGGGCAACTTTTGCTTTGTCATCTACAGATATTTTTTTGATGGAGGTAGTCAAATCATATT
>CAXBNB010000351.1:0-5143 GCA_963976505.1 uncultured Reichenbachiellaceae bacterium | reverse complement strand
CCAGCCAATACCCAAGACGCGGACAAGATTGCCGCCACTTCACAACAAAAAGCAGGTACATTCAGGCCAGAAGTCAATGCCATGGCAAAGGACTTGGGAAGCCGTGAAAAATTGTTGACCTCTGATAAATTAGTTTGGTATCCTTCGGAAGTAGATGTATCCATTAGGCCGGGTTGGTTTTACCACCCAGACCAAGATGATAAGGTGAAAAGCGTAGAAAAGCTTCTCGATATTTACTACAGTTCTGTAGGCAAAAACTCCTTGCTATTATTGAACATACCACCTGACACCAGAGGTTTAATCCATGAAAATGATGCAGCTATACTGAAGAAATGGAGAGAAACTTTGGACGAAACCTTCAAAATAAACTTGGCAGAAAAAGCGAAAGTAACTTTTGAAAAATCCCCAAGTTCATCCGATTCTAAAAAATTTGTAGATGGCAATTATGATTCCTACTGGCAGGCGGAAGGAAATACTCCTGTCATTGAAATTCAGTTAAAAGGAATAAAAACTTTTGATAGACTGATGGTGCAAGAACAAATCAGTGTAGGCCAAAGAGTTGAAAAATTTATGGTAGAAGCAAAAGTCGATGGCAAGTGGAAAACGATTACAGAAGGAACAACCATTGGCTACAAACGACTGCTAAGGTTTGATGTGGTTTCTACCAACGAACTAAGGCTGACTATTTTAGCAGCACGAGCCAACCCGGCTTTGGCTGAATTTGGGATTTACAAGGCTGTCAGTGAGTAAGCGTATTAGAAATTGAATCTGGAAATAAATGAGTAAATCAATTATAATAAAAAAGGCATCATCAGCTGACATCCAATTTAAACTAAAAAATGGAGCAGGATCAGATGCTGTACACACCACCCCTATCTATGCCTATGCTGTTTGTAAACTAAAAACAGATTCTGACATAGAAGGTGTAGGACTTGCTTTTACCCTTGGAATGGGCAATAACCTTGTCTGCCAAGCCATAGATTATCTTGCGAAGCATATCGAAGGAAGGGAAATTAATGAGCTTATGAGTAATTTCGGGCAGACCTCAAAAGCCATGGCAGATGATCCTAATTTCCGATGGTTGGGACCACACAAAGGAGTGGTTCACTTGGCATTAGCAAGTGTAACCAACGCGTGTTTCGACCTTTGGGCAAAAGCCAATGGCGTTCCATTATGGAAGCTACTTATTGATTTACCATCAGAATCAATTATAAATACCCTTGATCTTTCCTACCTGGAAGATGTTATGACCAGAGAAGAAGCCACTTCAATTCTTGAAAAAGCTTCACCATCTAAAAACGAACGTCAGGAGGTATTATCTACTGGCTACCGTGGGTATGACACATCTATTGGTTGGTTCAATTACAGCGACGAAAAGGTGAAAGCAAACATCAGCAAGGCTATGGACGAAGGCTTTACTGCCATGAAGTTGAAAGTAGGATCAGAAGATGCCACACGCGACATCCGCAGGGCACATTTGGTGAGAGATACTGCTGGAGACGATGCTACCATCATGCTGGATGTCAACCAGCAATGGAATCTTCCCAAAGCCATTAAAGTATGTAAAGAACTCAAAAACATCAATCCATTTTGGATTGAAGAACCAACTCATCCCGATGATGTTTTGGCTCATGTGACATTGGCAAATGAAATAGCACCAATCAAATTGGCCTTAGGCGAACATGTACCCAATAGAGTTATTTTTAAAAATTACCTGCAATCTGGATGTATGCATTTCAATCAAGTAGATGCAGTGCGTGTTGGTGGCATTTCCGAATTTATTGCCATCAGTCTGATGTCAAAAAAATTCAATGTGCCTGTAGTTCCACATGTTGGCGATATGGGGCAAATTCATCAACACCTCGTTTTGTTCAATCATATTTCTATTGGACATGAGGCTATCTTTTTGGAACACATTCCACATTTGAAAGCACATTTTAAGTACCCCGTCCAAATCACAGATGGATATTATCAAATACCACAACAACCCGGAATGAGTGCTGATTTAATGGCGTATTAATATGAAAAAATCATTGTTCACACATCGAATTATAAACGCAATCAAGGTTGCAACTTTGGCATTTGGCTTTCTCCTTGTTTTTCAGAGAGCATTGTTCGCTCAAAATGATTCCAACACCAACATCAAAGAATCTAATTGGAAAGGTTTCAAAAGACTTGATTTCAATATTGGAGCAAAGAATGCCTGGCTCATTGCCCCGAAAAAAGCCCTTTCTGGTAATCCATGGATTTGGCGGGCACGATTCCCTGGATGGCATACTGATGCAGACAGTATTTTGGTATCCGAAGGTTTTCATTTGGTATATATCAATACCAACAACCAATATGGAAGTCCCAAAGCGGTAGAGGTTTGGAATGAGATGTATGCCCACGTCACGAAAAATTACAAGCTCAACAAGAAGGTAGCATTGATGGGTGTGAGCAGAGGGGGACTTTTCGTTTATAATTGGGCTAAAAGCAACCCTGAAAAAGTTTATTGCATCTATGCTGAAGCTCCGGTGTGTGACTTTAAGAGCTGGCCAATGGGCAAAAACGGTAAGAGAAGTGACAAAGACTGGAAGAACCTAAAAGCAGAATACGGTTTTTCATCTGATGAAGAAGCCATTGCCTATTTAGACAACCCAATTGATAATTTGGAGCAGCTGGTCAAAGCTAAAATTCCGATAATGCACATGGTAGGTTTACAAGATATAGTGGTCCCTCCTGAAGAAAATACTTTTGTTTTAGTCAATAGATATATCAGACTCGGTGGCATGGCAACAGTGGTACCATGCACTGAGGGAAAACAAAAACTAGAAGGACATCACTTCGACATTGAAACACCAAGGTATGTGGCTGACTTCATCAAATATCACAGCCTTCAAGACTTGCCTTTAGATGCTGCCAAATATCATAACATGGCTGGTGGACTGCAAAACAGCCATATTCAATTTGAAAGAAACAAAACCGGAAGAATAGCATTTCTCGGAGGTTCCATCACCCACAATGGTGGTTGGAGGGATAGTTTGATGGTTTATTTTCAAAAAAGATTTCCTGAAACAGCATTCGAATTTATTGCTGCCGGCATTCCCTCTATGGGAACAACTCCTTCTGCATTTAGATTTGAGCGAGATGTACTTTCAAAGGGGCAAATAGACCTACTCTTTGTAGAAGCCGCTGTAAATGACCATTCAAATGGCAGAACATCTAAGGAACAAATTCGCGCGATGGAAGGCATTGTAAGGAATTTGAGACAATCCAATGCAGCCACTGATATAGTTATGATGCATTTTGTTGATCCGAGTAAAATGCAAGATTACCGTAAAGGCCAGGTTCCAAATGTAATAGCCAATCACAACAAGGTAGCTGCCCATTACAATATACCTACCATCAATTTGGCAAAAGAAGTAACAGAAAGAATTGATCATGGTGAATTTACCTGGGAAGACGATTTCAAAAACCTCCATCCCTCACCTTTCGGACAAGGCATTTATGCACATTCAATGATAGATTTTCTAAACAATGCCTATAGTAGTCATAACGACCCTGATGACAAGATCGAATCGCAAGTAATGCCCAGCAAACTTGATCCGTTCTGTTATGACAAGGGGACATTGATTGATATTTCGACTATCAAGCTATCAAAAGGTTGGAAAATTGATCCAAAGTGGAAACCAAGTGATGGAACTGGAAGCCGCCCCAATTACACCAATGTTCCGATGTTGGTCAGTCAAACGCGCGGAAGTACCATTAGCCTTAAGTTTGAAGGAAATGCAGTAGGCATTGCAGTGGCTGCCGGACAAGATGCCGGTATGATCGAGTACAGGATAGACAAAGGTGAATGGAAAAAACAGGACTTATTTACAAGGTGGAGTAAAGGACTTCACCTCCCTTGGTATTATACATTAGCAACTGGATTGTCTTCTGGTCAACATAAGTTAGAAATAAAGATCAGTGCTGACAAATCAGATCAGAGCACTGGTAACGCCTGTAGAATCAGGTATGTCTTTGTCAACAAAAATTAAGCTTCAACTAGACTATCAATAAAATGAACAGATTAATCTTATTCGCATTGCTTTTCTCAGTGCTTGCATGTACTGAAAAAGCACCCATTACTGGCTTGGTCAAATCTCCCAATGACTTACATTTTGATAAATTGTCAGAAGTATGGGATGAAGCCATACCTCTCGGCAATGGTATGGTTGGAGCACTGATCTGGCAAAAAGAGGGCAAGCTACGGTTTTCACTTGATAGGGCCGACCTTTGGGATTTACGTCCAATGGAAAACCTTAAAACCCCTGAATGGAAGTTTGGATGGGTATATGACCAATGGAAAAAGAATGACTACAAACCCGTACAACAAAATTTTGATGTCCCTTATGACAAGAGCCCAGCACCTTCTAAAATTCCGGGAGCAGCCCTGGAATTTAATGTATCCTCATTGGGAGAAGTGGCATCTGTCCATTTGTATGTTGCAGAAGCTGTTTGTGAAGTGACATGGAAAAATGGAGTAAAACTGTTGACCTTCGTTCATGCCACCGAACCAGTCGGTTGGTATCGGTTCGAAGGACTTGAAGCTGCTTTACCCTTTAATCTTATTCCTCCACCATACATTTTAAAAGGTGAAAGTGCAGCAGAGAACCCAGTTGCAGGTCAGGATTTGAGGAGACTGGAATATCCAGAAGGCAGTGTTGCCAAAAAACAAAATGCCATCACCTATAATCAGGAAGGCTGGGGTGGCTTTAAGTACCAGGTAACAACAGAAGGAAAACACTCCGATAACACCATGCAAGGATGCTGGAGCATCAGTTCAGAATTTCCAGGTTGGGAAAAGAAACCTTCAGCAACGGAAGTGGTTTCAAAAAATGTTAGCATTGGCATTAAAGATGCTTACTTGTCACACCTGAATTGGTGGGAAAAATTCTGGAGCAAATCAGCTATACAGGTACCTGATTCTACTTTACAAAAGCAATGGCACCTAGAACAATACAAATTTGGATCTGCTGCAAGGGTTGGTGCCCCACCGATTTCCTT
The DNA here is from genome assembly GCA_963976505.1 of uncultured Reichenbachiellaceae bacterium. Lineage (GTDB taxonomy): Bacteria > Bacteroidota > Bacteroidia > Cytophagales > Cyclobacteriaceae > CAXBNB01. The sequence continues at coordinate 112 of CAXBNB010000351.1, read as the reverse complement.
ACAGGCTGTCTGGACAGCTGACAATGGTAAATTGCCACCATGGAAAGGGGATTTTCACCATGACCTCAACACACAGTTAAGTTACTGGCCAGCTTATAGCGGCAATCATCTG
>CAXBNB010000350.1:0-5147 GCA_963976505.1 uncultured Reichenbachiellaceae bacterium | reverse complement strand
GAATACAGTTCTCCCATGGCGTTGTTGTCGCCACCTTTAACGTAAGACACCAGCAATTCGTCAGTAAGTGTTTGTAGGTTTTTAGTGTTCATCTCTCAGTGTTAAACATCATTTTTTGATGATGCTAAATTCAGAAAGATAATACCCAATAATAAGAGCTAAAAAGCGTAAATTTAAAAAACAGTTGTAAAGCGTATCTCTCGTAAATATCACTTAGCTACTATGTGATTCTCGTAGATGGCTTAGTAATTTATTAAACTTGATGCTTATTATTTGAGTATGGAGATTGCTTCATTCCACTGCTTGGCATTCGCGATTAGAAAAATTTGATCTCGTACATAAAACTTTCAATGATTTCGGGAATAGAGGTCAAGAAACATGTAACTGGTAACATCGTGAAGAATCTCTCTTCAAAAAGAAAGAGACAAATATGCCAACACCTCCACATTAGCGTAAGTAGTTTTTTATTGAAAGTTCAAAAACGCCTTAAAACAAAAAAACATGGACAGTACTTAATGACTGCCCATGCCCCATGCTGGTTGTAATGTTTCAAAATGACTACCAATTATTTATATCTATAAGCGCCTGGTCTTCTGTAGTTGTGACCGCCGTTGTTGTTTAATTTCAATATCACTCTACCTGTGTAGGTCGGTTGCATGTTTCTCATACCGAGTCCCAATCCAAAACCCAGTGCATTGGACAACATGAAGTCTGAAAATACTGATGGGGTGATGGCAAGCATACTCCCGTTAACCAAACCTGTTCTCAGGTTAAAGTTTACATTTATTCTTTCTCTTTGGATGAATGAAATACCGATGTAAAATCCGTAAAACTGCTCCTCTATAATCACTCTTTTTGAAGTTGTCTCAACTCTGTTGGGCAACATATTTTTTTGATAAAATCCCCCTACTTCCATGTCTCCTAAGTAGCCTGGAAAAACAAGACCCAATGAGTGCCCCAACTTCGGAGACATCTTAGTTTTTTCGATGTAGGTGGATAACTTTAATTCTTGTGCATTGCAACAGCTTGCTGCTGCTAATATCAGGATGATGGGTAATAACTTTACGATTAAGATTACTGCGGTGTAAAAATTGGTAGTTGTTTTCATGGCTCTATTGTTTTGTTTTGAAACATTGTAATTATGAAACAAAGGTCACCTATCGGGCATCCTCATACATCGGGGATATACTAAACTTGATTATTTAGGGGATTTACCTAGAAGATAATTTTAGGCAAATAATGGGTATGAGATGAGTCGTAGGCTACTCTTATAAATCACCATCTTAGGTCTGTGACCGCAGACATGAAAAAATTATATTCTTTCTCTATGCGATAGCTGTCTTCATAGGTATGAGGGCATTCACAATCGGTTGTCGTTATTTCTGTGGAGGTAGGAAAGCTGAGTAAAAAATGAGATCTTTCGTTGCACTCAAGATGACAAAAGTTACCACCTGCCTCACCATTATCCCCGTAATAAAACGGGGCAAGATATTCTGAACGCCTGTCTGCGAACCATGAACTGAAGAATCTCTACGCAAATAAAAAAATGAATTGTAATTATACTAATGCATGTTCTTTGCTTTTTTTCTTTATTATTTAAACTCAATGAGAGTCTAGACAGACACGCTATACAAATTGTGCGCCATCGGATCTCATTGCGGTGTGTTGCTTTTATATTTTCTATTAATATTTCGTAGTAGATATAGCTGATCAAAAACATCGATCCAATTTACCGTGCTAGACAATAGCTCTGGATCTGCAACAAAAAACTCGACAAATAGCTAAGCACTTTTCTTTATTTCAAATAGTTGATTTAAATTGATGTTCTATTTTAACAATCAAATAAACATTAAAGAGATATGTCTAAAAAGAAGTCGGGATTAAACAAGACAAGAAGAGATTTTGTAAAAGGTGCGGGGCTAGCTGCAGCTGGAATTATGATTGTACCAAGACACGTCTTGGGAGGTTCTGGCTTTGTTGCTCCAAGTGATACACTCAATATAGCTGGAATTGGCGCAGGCGGAAAAGGTAGAAGTGATATTGCCTCATTTGCCAAAAGTCCGAATGTGAATATTGTAGGGCTTTGCGATGTAGATGACCGTCAGGCAGTTGAGTCGCGAAAAAACTTCCCTAAAGCCAATTATTACAACGACTTCAGAAAAATGCTCGAAAAAGAGAAAGACAATATCGATGCTGTCTCTGTATCAACACCCGATCATAACCACGCAGTTGCAGCTTATTCTGCCATGCAAATGGGGAAACATGTGTATGTACAAAAGCCACTTACGCATGACATCTGGGAAGCAAGAATGCTCACCGAAGCAGCCAAAAAATACAAGGTAGTGACTCAAATGGGCAACCAAGGTGGCTCTGGAGATGGTGTTCGTAAAATGAAAGAATTATATGATGCTGGTTTGATCGGTGAGGTGCATACAGTAAAATGCTGGACAAACCGAGCCATTTGGCCAATGGCCCTTGAAACACCAACAGTAAAAAATAATATTCCAAAAGGCCTCAACTGGGACTTATGGCTGGGTACTGCTGAGAAGCGTGATTACAATGATGCCTACTTGCCATTTGATTGGAGAGGCTGGTCTGACTTTGGAACTGGAGCCTTAGGTGATATGGCTTGCCACATCATGGATCCAGTGTATAGGATTCTTCCTATTTTGTATCCGAATCAGGTAGAATGTAGTGTAGCTGATGCATTTAAGGGCAAGTTCGAAACTGCCAATTACCCGAAGAGTTTCCCTACTGCAAGTAAAATTCATTTAAGTTATCCAAGAACCGACGGTAACGGAACTATAAAAGTATCCTGGATGGACGGTGGTTTAATGCCCGAAAGACCCGATGAACTTGGTGATGACGAAGCATTAGGAAACTGGGACGGTGGAGTACTTTTTATTGGAACAAAAGGAAAACTTTTGGCGGACTGCTATGGTGCTAAGCCAAGGTTGTTGCCACTATCATTGAACGAACAATATGAAGTAGAAGAATCACTACCAAGAGTTCCAGAAGGACATTACTTGCAATGGGTAAATGCTTGCATGGCAGGATATGGTAATGCTGAAACCAGTTCTTCTTTTGACTATGCAGGCCCTTTTACGGAAAGTATACTTATCGGTAATCTTGCATTAAAAGCATATTTCGAAGTAGATCCATCGGCTGAAAGCAAAAGCTTCTGGGGTGGTTCAAAATATGAAGGCAGAAAACGATTGTTATGGGATGCAGAGAACATGAAGATAACCAACTTCGATCCCGCCAACAAATACGTGAAACGTAACTATAGAGAAGGATATTCTTTGGGGTAATCACTCAATGAGCAATCAAAATCATATTAAGGTTGATGCTTCTTTATAAAGCATCAACCTTTTTTTGTGTCTATATTATCAATATTAAAGGTAGTCTTGATCGAATAGTTGATGTTAGCTTCAACTATTCAATCAAGACCTCTACTTTTTCCTTCGGGATATTTGCAAAACGCATTTCGGTGTATAGATTCATTGGCCTTTCCAAAGCCAGAAGCCTACATCCAATATTGGGATTACATCTCTAAAACCTATAGTTTAACAGGACATATCGAACGACAGGGTTTAATTATTGCTCTTTTAAATAACCATTTTTAAATTATTATGCTTTTCTAACAAAGCATTTTTATCTATTTTTGTTTAATAATTTAAATACAAAATGGAAAAACTGTTCGAGAAATCCTATCAAAAACTGATGCGGGTTCCGATGCAATTTAAAAGATACCTTTCAGATCAAATAGAATGGAACAGTCAATTAATAGGAATCAAAGGAGCCAGAGGAGCTGGTAAAACTACTTTGATACTACAGTATGCAAAGCAATATCTACCCACGAACCATCAAACTTTATATGTAAGTTTAGACGATCTCCACTTTACCGAAAATTCACTAGTTGATCTGGCAAATAAATTTGCCATGCAGGACGGTAAATATCTATTGCTAGACGAAGTACATCGCTATGCCAACTGGTCTCAGGAGCTTAAAAATATTTATGATGACCAACCCGAGCTGAAAGTTATCTTCACAGGATCATCAATGATCCATCTCAATCAGGCAAAAGGAGATTTAAGTAGAAGGGCTGTTATGTATGAGCTTGAAGGGCTTTCTTTTAGGGAGTATCTTAATTACTCACTTGGACATAACTACAGTTCAATATCTTTTGATGACTTAATAAATAACCATACTCAGATTGCAATAGATTTAATTAAGAAAATACGTCCTTTGGCACATTTTAAGAATTATTTAGAATATGGCTTTTATCCATATTTCAAAGAAGATCCGAAAATATATCCTCAAAAATTGGCTGAAACCATTTCTCTTGCTTTAAATATTGACCTCCCTTCCACATATGACATTAGTTATGGTAGTATTGAAAAAATTCGACTCCTTTTACACATCATAGCAGCATCGGTACCGTTTAAACCTAATATTTCCAAATTAAGTGAGCGAATTGGAGTAAGTCGAAATAGTCTGATACAATTCATTCGGCATTTGGAAGAATTACGGGTAATAAAGGGATTGTATGCTGACACAAAGGGAATCGGAATATTGCAAAAACCCGAAAAAATATACCTCTATCACCCGAACCTTCAATATGCTTTAGCAAATGAAGTATGGAATACAGGCACCATGAGAGAAAGTTTCTTTATCAATCAACTTGGTATGCTTGCTCCACTTCAATATTCCAAAGACGGTGATTTTGTTTTCAAGGGATATACATTTGAAATAGGTGGAAAAAAGAAAACAAATAAACAGGTAAAGCATTTAGAAAATTCATTTGTCGCAGCTGATGATATAGAGATTGGACATCAACATAAGATTCCTCTTTGGCTATTTGGATTATTGTATTAATTGCGCGCTATATGAAGAGTTCCGGAAAGACATTACCTCCAATGGGTAAATGCTTGTATGGCAGGTATGGCAATGCTGAAACCAGTTCTTCATTTAACTATGCAGGATCATTTGCAGAAAGTATCTTGTATGTAGTCTTGCATTAAAAGCTTATTTCGAAGTAGATCCATCTGCTGACACCAAAAGTTTCTGAGGTGGCTCGAAATACCAAGGCAGAAATAGAGAAGGATATTCTTTGGGGTAATCACTCAATAAGTAATCAACCTTAT
>CAXBNB010000349.1:0-5163 GCA_963976505.1 uncultured Reichenbachiellaceae bacterium | reverse complement strand
TGTCGGTTTAAGAGGAAGGGTTAATGAAATTGTAACTGTTGGAATGAATTTTACTTCCAATAAAACAATTTTAGCACAACTGGGGTTTCAGCTGGGTGACTTTATTAATTTAGGGTACACCTTTAGTAGTACATCAGGTAAGTCTGCAGTTGTTAGTTCTCATGAATTTGGACTTGGTATTAGATTTTTAAATAACAATAATTACACTCCAATTTGGTAAGAAGTATGTTAAAGAGATCGACAAAAATAGTCCTGTTTTTAGTTTTTGTTTTATGCGCAAATGCCAAATCACAGGATAAAGAGTATACCTACAAGTTTTCAGTTGTAGATTTTTTACAGGAGCCAGATATTAATTCTAAAAGTGAAGAGATATTTCCTTTATATAATAAGGCTTATGACACTATGTTTTTTGTCAGGTCGCATCATTATGATAACATAGGAAAGAATAAGGATAATTTCGATATCTGGTACACTAATAAGAAAGATGGTAAGTGGTCTGAAGGTAAAAATTTAGAAACACTTAATAATTCAAGTAATAATTCAGTAGTTGGAATCGGTGAAGTAAGCAAATCGTTGTACTTGATTAACAGTTATACTTCAACGGTAATTAGGAATCAAGGTATTTCAAAATCTAAATTTGTTAAAGGTAAATGGACTAGACCAGAACCAATTGAGTTTTTTGTTGATACGCATCGTAAGGTTTACTCCTTCTTCATGAATCACACAGAAGATGTTATTGTTATTACAATGTATAATAACTTGTCTGAAGGTGAGGAAGATTTATTTGTGAGTTTAAAAAGTGAAGATGGAAGGTGGAGAGATCCATTATACTTAGGTCATGACATTAATTCAAATGGTTTTGAAACGTCTCCTTTTTTAACTGATGATAAAAAAACCTTGTTTTTCACAAGCAATGGATTTGAAGGTTATGGTGGGGGAGATGTATATATGTCAAAACGTTTAGATGACACTTGGTTGCATTGGTCAACTCCTGTCAACTTAGGCAAAAATGTAAATTCCGATAAGTTCGATGCATATTTTTCATTGTATGATAATGGTAAATTCATGTTGTCAAGTAATAGAGATTCTCAGTATGCAGATATATTCGAAGGAACATGGGAACTTGTTGAAGTAGTAAATCCTGCAAAAGAAGAAAAAACTGTTGTTAAAGAAGTAATAAAAGAAAAGAGTTTAATGGACGCCATGCCTAAAGGCATTAAGGTGCAGTTTAAATCTAATTCTTTTACATTTGATGAAAATAAGTACAAAGCTGATTTTGATAGTTCAATTGAATTCTTAAATTCAAACCCTAATGTAGGTTTGGTGATTGAGGGTAACACAGACAAGGTTGGTGATGAAATTTATAACTTGGTATTGTCACACAAAAGAGCTACAGGAGTGGCGAATTATCTAAAAGCGAAGTTAAGTGAGGATGATAAAAGCAGAGTAATGGTCATGCCAAATGGTGAAGTAAACGCAACAAGTGATGAAGCGCAAAGTAGAGTTGTAGTAGTTAAATATGTGCTACTAAACGCTAACTAGAAAATAATATTGATGAATAAAAAGGGGTTAAGATAGTATCTTAACCCCTTTTTTATTTTTAAATTTACGATTTAACATAATCTAAATTGAGTAGAAGTTTTGGCAAAGAATAAAAAAAACAAGGTTATAAAAGAAAAGAAAGGAACAAATAAGGAGTTGCCTGTTGTAATGTCTAAACCTCGATTTTGGAATAATCAACTCAATTGGATAATTGTCTTGATGTTTATTTTGCCTTTTGTCTATTCTCGCAAAAGCATGGAGCCATCCCTTTCTCCAAGATTTATATTTGAATCTTCTTTTTTATTAGTCTACCATTTGTATTTTTTTGGTATTAGGCAAGAGAAATATTTTGTTAAATTTAAAAAGCTTGCTTCATATGCCTTTTTGTTAGCATCTGCATTCGTTCTATGGAGTATAGTCACTACATTTTCATCTATCAATTTTGAGGAAAGCATTTATGAAGTAAGCCGAAATGTGTTAAATCTGTTGTTGTTGTTTACTGTGATTCATGCAGTAGTAAATTCCAAGCTTGATTTTATTATGTTTAGTAGAATGGTTGCTGTAGCGGTAATAATTCATGGATTTATAGGTTTAGACGAAAACTTTGGATGGGGCAATACTAAATTTCCTGGTGGGGCAAGTCCTCACGGTCTGATGGCCAATCGTAACCTTTTCGGTTCTGCAATGGCCTTAATGTTTCCTTTCGTGATTTATTCAGTATATAAAGACAAAGGAATGTGGAAAGGGGTAGGAGTATTATCAATGATATTACTTACTTCATCAATTATCGTGGCACAAACTAGAGCTGCTTGGATATCAGGTTTTTTGGTTTTGATCATAGCTGTTGTTGGTGTTTTGGTTTTTCTTCCAGATTTACGTAAAAAAACGATATCTCTTTTCGTTATTGGATTTGCTGGAATGGCGATCGTATTTGGATTAATAAAGTATCATGAGTTGTTAAATGAAAGGCCTCAAAAAAGAAATAAAAAGGTTGAAATTACTGAAAATACAAAAAAGACAACTGAAAATAAACCAAATACAGATGATTCTATTGTTGAATCAGAAAGCGTTAAAGAAACAACAATATTAAAAAGATTTAATTCCGGTAGTGAAAGTATTAATGAAAGATTGGTGGTATGGCAAGAGTCAATCGGAATCATAAAAGATAATCCGGTTTTAGGTGTGGGGCCGGGCAACTGGAAAGTAACTGTACCCTATTATAGGATAGGTGGCATTCGTAATGATTATGGTAAAATCGTCAGAATTCGTCCTCATAATATATATGTGCAGATCTTAACAGAAAATGGAGTGATTGGATTTGTATTGTACTATGGTTCGTGGGTATTGGTGCTTACATGTGCTATGATAGTGCTATTCAAATCTAAAAAGTCCAATCAAAAATTAATAATGATTATGTTGATTGCAGGATTTGCTTCTTTTGCGTCAGATGGTATGTTTAGCTTTCCATTAGAACGTTATGAACATACACTGTTTTTGTTTGTTATGATGGGGTTAGCCATTGGTTGCTATCTAAACCATTTTAAGGATAAAAAAGAAGTAGAACCACAGTATGCTAAATGGACACGTTTATTGTTGATCCCAATTGTTGGTTTTTTAGCCTGGAATATATTCCTTGGAATGGAAAGGCATAGGTTTGAGTATCATATGAATAGGGCCAAAGCATATCAAAAAAGGAAGGACAATAATAAAATTTTACTTGAAGCGATTGCTGGAAAGAGTAAATACGTTTCTTTGGATCCTAACAAAGATCCTTTAGAGATTCAAAGTGCCATGGCTTATAAGAATTTAAAGAACTATGATAAAGCCATGATTGAAGCGAAACAGGCTCTAGCATATAATCCTCATAGTACTCGTAATTTGAATACATTGGGCACTATATATACAGAAACAAAGAAGTATGATAGCGCAATTATGACTTATAAAAAGGCTTTGTATTACGCTCCTTATTATGAAGTCACTTTAAAGAATCTGGCCTTGAATTATTTGTATTCTAAAGATTACAAATCTTGTTTGGAAACCCTTGAACAGTTCAATATTGAGGGAGATGAATATTTCGAAAAGGTATTCAAGGCCGCTACTTATCATTTTAATAAGCAACAAACGGAGAGTAAGAATGAAGAGACCGGTGAGTAGTGTGGTTACAATACGCTACTTTTGATCACCATCATTTTCTCTCTTGACATGTCATGCATGGAATGTGGTATACTACCAATTCCCAGTCCACTGGAATCTCGTCCTCCAAATGGCATCCAGTCAACACGGAAAGCTGTATGATCATTTACCATAACCGCTGTGGCATTGAGTTCTTTTACAGCTGAAAGAGCGGAATCTATATTTTTTGTAAATACAGAGGCTTGGAAATGGTAAGCTAGACTGTTTGCTTTTCTAATAGCGTCTTTTCTATCTGTATAACTGAATAGACAAACTACTGGGCCAAATATCTCCATTGTTGAAACATTGACATCTTCAGGTGGATTTACAATGAGTGTTGGTTCAAAACAGGTGTCTGATATTCTGTTCCCTCCACAGGCAATTTCACCTCCAGCATCTTTGGCTTCTTTGACCCATTGCTCTACTCTATCTACCTCTTTAGGCAAAATCAAAGGACCGGCTTCTGTTTTTGGATTTAATGGATCTCCAGTTACTATTTGCTTTATCGAAGAAATCATTTTTGTCTTTACTTCTTCCAATATTGATTCGTGCACATAGACACGTTGTACCGACACGCATACCTGTCCCGCATGATAGTAACCTCCCTTTACCAACGGAGCAATCATACCATCTATATCTGCATCAGGCTCAACAATTACAGGGGCGGCACCACCATGCTCAAGCGCACATCGTGTGCCAGGTGCCAATTTGGACCTGAGGTACCATCCGACCTTTGCAGATCCTATGAATGAGAAAAAATTGACTCTAGGGCTTGTTACCAGCAGCTCGGCTACATCATTGTCACATACCATAGTAGTACACCATCCTTCTGGTAATCCAGCTTGATCATAAATCTTATTCAACAGAAGACACGTGAGCGGAGTAGTAGGTGCTGGCTTAATAATGACAGGACTTCCGACTGCTATGGCCGGAATGGTTTGGTGAATGATCAGGTTTATGGGGTGGTTGAAAGCACTGACAGAGGCTACAACACCAATTGGTTCTTTCATGGTGAAAGCAAGTCGATTGATGGATGAAGCTGTATGTCCCATAGGAATTTCTTCCCCTCCAAAATGCCCTATATGCTCAATTGCTAATTTGACACCATTTATTGCTCTTGCCATCTCTACCTTAGTATCCATATAAGGTTTACCCCCTTCTCTGGCAGATGTATTTATTATCTCTTCAGAATTCTCCTCCATCAATTGAGCTATTTTTTCTAATATCTCAACCCGCTTATATTTTGGTAACCATTTACTTCTATCATCGAATAGCCCGTAAGCCTTTTCTATAGCAGCGTTCATTTCGGCTGCAGTTTTTAACGGTACTTCATCGATCAAACTTTGGTCGTATGGAGCATATACTTTTAAAGAATTCATTTGCAGTAGAGTTTATAAATTCAAATTAGGTTTAAAGAAGTTCTTTCGCTTTTTCTTTTATCCCTTTATT
>CAXBNB010000348.1:0-5169 GCA_963976505.1 uncultured Reichenbachiellaceae bacterium | reverse complement strand
CTGCAGCCGCTGGTTTCAAAAACTCGTCGGTAACTGCTACTGGTGGTACTGCTGCCATCACAACTGACGGAACTGCTGGTTCTGAATCTGGTACTGTTACTGTTACCTTTACTGCAGGAGCTACTGTAGGAGCTGGTTCAGTTATACTTACCGTAACTGATAATGAAGGCGATACTCAGGTATCTACCGCTGTAATTACAATTTCTGCAAGTGCTGTACCAACTATTGCCGGTATTACTACCGCAGGATCAACTACTGTAGGTCAGACATATTCTATCAACGATATCATTTTGACAGCAGAAGATGGGTTTGATACCTGGAGAGCTGAAATCGTAGGTGGAGATGTGTTGGTTGATGATTTGGACATCTCAGCAGAAACTTCTCCTTATACAGCTTCTTTTTCACAAGAGTTTGATATCGAAACTTTAGCTGGAACTATCGAAGTTGAATTTACTTTAACTGATGGAGATGGTGATGTAGCTACTTTTACTCAGGTGTTGACTTTGGCTTATCCAGAATTCACAGAAGTAAGCGTAAGCAATAACATTACTACAGCTACTACATGGACCGCTGATAAGATTTATGTATTGACAGGAAAGATTTTTGTTGAATCAGGAGCTGTTCTTACCATCAATAAAGGGACTATAATAAAAGGACAAACCGGACAAGGAACAAATGCTTCAGGATTGTATGCTGCAAGAGGTGGTAAAATAGAAGCAGTGGGTACTGCAACACAGCCTATTATTTTCACCACTGTTTTGGATGATATTTTTCCAGGACGTATTTCTAGCCCTAACCTTGACGAAACGGATAGTGAATTATGGGGAGGTGTAGTATTGTTGGGTAAAGCACCAATCTCAGTAGGATCAGGTACTGAAGCTCAAATTGAAGGTGTTCCGGCAAGTGAGCCTCTTGGACTATATGGTGGAGCAGATGAGGATGATGATTCTGGTGAATTGCAGTATGTATCTATCCGTCATGGTGGTACTACTATCGATCCAGCTGCTGGAAAAGACATCAACGGATTGACTCTTGGTGGAGTAGGAAGAGGAACTGTTTTGAAAAATATTGAAGTAATCGCTAATCTAGATGATGGTATAGAGTTTTTCGGAGGTACAGTAAATATCTCCAACGTAATCATTGCATTGCAAGGTGATGATGGGCTTGATGTTGACCAAGCTTATACAGGAACTATCAGTAATTTTATGTTGATCCAGTCTTCTGCCACCAAAGATGGTTTGGAAATAGATGGCCCTGAAGGTGCTTTGAATGGACAGTTTACAATCAAAGATGGTACTATCAAGTCTCTGGATGGTGGAGGAAGAGCTGCTACATTCAAATCAAAAGCGATGGCCGCAGTAAGCAACGTACTTTGGACTGGATATGATGATGCGAAAATCAATATCAGAGCAAGCTACACCAATTGTACAACTGCTAAGTCAGACTCTTATACTAACTTGACAGATGCAACTCCCACATTGATATTTACGAATGTTGATTTTGGTTCAGTATCAGTTTATACAGATTCTGACGATGGAGCAACGCCAGCTGTAACTTGTACAGTGCCTGCTGTAGATCAAACTGCTGCTGAAGGTAAAATAGTAGATGGTACAGCAACAGGTGCTTCAGATGCAACTGTTTGGAACGATTGGACTTTGTCCCACGCTTTAGGTCTATTATAAGAAAAGTGTAATAAAGTATTTTGTTGAAACCTCGGCTTATTCAGCCGAGGTTTTTTTATTTCGTGACTTTTTTGAGTCTTTCATATTCAAGATGTATTACCTCAATGTTATCATTGTTAAAATACGATTAAGACTCTCACGATGGTCAATTATTCGAGTTTACCCTTCTAAATAAAATAGCCTGTATTTTATGTTACCTCTATGTTAATTCAAGGTCGGATAAGCTTACAAATGTTAAATATTTCATAAAAGTTTTAACCAACCTTCAGACGACAGTCAGTGCTACTTTTGCAGAAAAATTAAGCCATACAAAATGAAAAAAAGTTTTCTATTGTTGTTATTGATGAGCCTTTCTACCATCACATTTGCTCAGAAAGGATTTCTTAGAGGAAAAGTAATAGACGCAGAAACCGGAGAAGGTCTATTTGGAGCGACCATTTCTAAACAAGGTACCACCACCGGTACCTCAGCAGATTTTGACGGAAACTATTCATTGTCATTAGAGCCAGGTACTTATACTGTTGAATTTCGATTTTTTTCTTACGAGACAAAGACTGTGAGTGAAATTGAAATTATTGCTGAGAAAGTTACTTCATTAGATATTGAGTTAGGAGAATCAACTGAGCAGTTGGAGGAAGTAGTAATCACTGCCAAATTACTTAGAGCTACTGATGTGGCATTAATGTCTGTACAGAAAAAATCTGCCAATACGGTAGATGGCATATCGTCTCAGGCTTTCAAAAAACTTGGTGACAGCAACTTGTCATCTGCCATGAAGAGAGTGACTGGAGTTTCGGTACAAGGAGGTAGATACGTATATGTAAGAGGATTGGGCGATCGATATACAAAGACCACATTGAATGGAATGAGTATCCCTGGTCTAGATCCTGAAAGGAATGATGTGCAGATTGATATTTTCCCTACATCTATACTGGAAAATGTAGTAGTGTATAAAACCTATTCTCCTGATTTGGCTGGTGATTTTACTGGCGGCATGGTGAATGTGGAAACGAAAAGTTTTCCTGAGGAAAAAACGACCTCAGTTTCTGTAGGTGTTGGATACAATCCTAATATGCATTTTAAGAATAACATTGTTACTTATGACGGTGGAAGTCTTGACTTTTTGGGATTTGATGATGGATCAAGGAAATTGCCCTTTGATCGTCAAACTGAGATTCCTTATACACAACAAGACGACCCTGAATTGGAAAATCTGACTAGAAGTTTTAATCCTCAAATGGGTGCACAGAAAGGTTCGAGTTTGATGAATACCAGTTTTTCTATCAACCATGGCAACCAAATCCAAAAAGAAAAAGCTACTATAGGATATGGAGTGATCCTAAACTACCAAAACAAATCAGAATTTTACGAAAACAATCAAGTTGGTTTCTTTACCAAGGCGGAAGAATTGGACATCACTAAGTTGAACAACGATAAATTCACGAATGGTGCTTTGGGAAGAAATAATGTCCTTTGGAGTGCGTTGGCGACCGGTTCTATCAAGTTTGATAACCATGAATTCAGCACAAGTATTTTGAGGACTCAAAATGGAATTAAAACTTCATCTGACAGAACCATAAATGATTATGAAGAAACGGGTCAGACTATTTTAGAAGACATTTTGACTTTTACTCAAAGATCTATTACCAACAATATTATATCAGGCAAGCATAATTTCAACAAGTTGAAATTGGAATGGGCTAATTCATATACGGTGGCGCAAATCAATGATCCTGACTTTAGGGTAACTAAAATAGGCGTGGACCAAACGGATGAAAATAATACACAATATTCGATTGCAGGAGGACAAGGAGGGCAATCTGCAAGGTTTTTTAGAGACTTGAAAGAAACAAACGAAAATTTCAAATTTGATTTGACTTATTCTTTGCAAGAAAAGAATAAGATCAAGTTTGGGGGAGCGGCATTGATCAAATCCAGAGATTTTGTTACAGATAATTTTTTAGTTGACAATAATTCAAGAACGGAAAGCATTCAGGATGATCCAGACTGGTTGTTTCAAGAAGACAATATTTGGACTGTTGAGTCAGGACGTGGAACGTATATCAAAGGCAACTACGAAGCGCCAAATAATTTTAAGGCAAAATCGAATGTATTTTCTTTCTATGCCATGGGTGATATGCGTTTTCTGGATTCTAAACTTAGAGCGATCTATGGTGCAAGGATTGAAAAATCAGACATGTATTATACGGGCGAAAACAACTCAGGTTCAATGGTATATGCTAATGAAAAAACGTTTGATGAAACCGATATCCTTCCTGCTGCAAACCTTGTATATTCTTTAAGTGAAAACATCAACTTAAGGGCGTCTTATGGGAAAACCCTGGCAAGACCTTCTTTCAAGGAGAAATCTATTGCGCAGATAGCAGATCCGGTGGCAGGCGTATTGTTCAATGGTAATATTGATCTGAAAAAAACCACTGTAGATAATTTCGATCTGAGACTAGAAAACTTTTTTGGAAATGGAGAGATGTTTTCTGTATCAGCTTTTTACAAGAAATTTGATGGACATATTGAAATCACAAGATTTGAAGTAGATGCTACTCAAGTTACTCCACGAAATGTAGCAGGAAGCTTTGTTTACGGTCTTGAATTTGAATTCAGGAAGAACCTTGATTTCATTACCAATGGCTTAACATTAGGCTCAAATGTGTCCGTTTCTCATACGGAGGTAGATATCACAGAAGTATTCGTTAACGAAGCACGCGACAGAACTGAGTATGATGTGCGCTCGGAATTAGCAAGAACAGGAGAAACCGTTAAGGACAATCGCCCAATGGCGGGGCAAGCCCCATACCTGATCAACGCTTTCTTAAACTTTGCCGATTTGGATGAAAAATATAATTTCAACTTGTCTTATAATGTTCAGGGAGAAAGCCTAGCAATAGTTGGATCAGGAAACATTCCTGACACCTTCAATAGAGCTTTCCATGCTTTGAACCTCAATGTATCTAGAAACTTCGGACTAGACAGGCGCTCTAAATTGACATTTGGAGTAAACAACATCTTGAATGCAAAAAGACAGCAGTTCTTCAAGAATTATGGAGCAGCAGATCAAATAGCATCATTGTTGGAAACAGGAACAACTTTCTCTTTGAAATACGGATTGACTTTTTAAATCTTTAAGAATCAAACAGAGTTTAAAACCACGCTCAGGATGACCTGAGGGTGGTTTTTTGTTTTAGCTATTGAATGATTTTCGGCGAGCAAATTTTTAATATTTATTTGCTGTCCTAGATTTCGTCGAAGTGTATAATAATATATTGATTTCAGTGTTTTAGGATAAAATCAGGACATTTTGGAATTAGTGATTTTTTGTGATGATACGATCAGGCAACCTTGGCTTGTTTTTTGTAATTTCACGCATTAAGATTCAATTAAAAAAAGAGGCGTTGGATATAACGGTTAGAAATTATTTTTTGTTCTTTTTTGCTTTCTCTCTTTCTCTCTTATTAAAGAATATCTCTTT
>CAXBNB010000347.1:0-5174 GCA_963976505.1 uncultured Reichenbachiellaceae bacterium | reverse complement strand
AATTATTTCTGGTGAAGAAGATATTATTCTTTCTGAAATGGCAGAAGAGAACAATAACAAACTTAAGTCTGCCATAGACTTATTGTCCAATCGCCAGAAGGAGATCATATATTTAAAGTTCTATAGTGGCTTGACTTATGAAGAGATATCTCAAGTCACAGCAATGAAAAACCAATCCATAAGAAATCTATTTTCAAAGGCGCTAAAGGAATTGAGGAAGAGTGTTTCCCTTATTGTACTATTAGCAGTGTCTTAATATCCAGTAATCCGAAAAAAAACTAACCTCGTAACTTACAGGTAATCAGTAGATTGAGGATTTTCTTAACATTTATTAAGAAATTGTTAAGAAAAAGTGAGTACAAAATGAATTCTCGAAAGAGTATAGTCAAATACTCAATCCAATAATCACCAAAAAATGAATTATCAACAGTATCAAACAGATGATTTTTTAAATGACGAGTCCTTTCAGGAATATGCACTCGGCATTGACTCAAAAAATGAATTATTCTGGAAAGGCTGGTTGTTGGAAAACCCTCACAAGCAAGAAGAAGCAGAAAAGGCAAAGCTCATTTTGACGAGTTTTTCAATCAAGAGATTGGAAGTAGGTACTGAAAAATACAATCATGATCTGTCTAGGCTAGAAAAATCTCTTTCAGCCAAGAAAAAAGGAAGGCAATTTTCTATGGTTAAGAATTTTGATTTACTCTGGAAAGTGGCAGCAAGTATTTTGATTTTTTTAGGATTGGGATATGGAATAACATATGTCTCTACGATTGAACCTAACATAAAGGAAATTACCGTACTAGAAAAGTCTAATCCCAAAGGGCGTAAATCAACGGTAATGTTGCCTGATGGTTCTCGTGTCAAGTTGAATGCCGACAGCTATTTCAAATATGAGGAAATCGGTAAAAAACGAAATGTTTATCTTAAAGGGGAAGCCTTTTTTGAGGTAGCCAAAGATGCATCTAGGCCATTTACTGTTTATTCTGACAAGATCAGTACTCAAGCACTTGGGACATCATTTAATGTTAGGGCTTATCCTGAAGATGAAGTAATACAGGTGTACTTGGCAACTGGCAAAGTAGAAGTCAAAACCCATGAGAAAGAAAAATGTATCAAGTTGATGTTAGAGCCTGGAAATGGAGCTGGATTTCATAAAGAAGATAAAAGGTTGTCTCTCGAGGATTTTA
Source organism: uncultured Reichenbachiellaceae bacterium (assembly GCA_963976505.1). Classification (GTDB taxonomy): domain Bacteria; phylum Bacteroidota; class Bacteroidia; order Cytophagales; family Cyclobacteriaceae; genus CAXBNB01. Next base: position 3,984 of record CAXBNB010000347.1, on the reverse strand, counting down.
ATGCAGAAAATGCACTGGCATGGAAAGAGGGCATTATAGTATTTGACGAGTCGGATTTTCAAGAAGTGAAGAGGTCATTAGAAAGGTGGTATGGTGTGGACATTGAAGTGAATGGCAATCCGGAATCTTCTTGGAGAATTAACGGTGCATTTAAAAATGAATCATTAGAAAACATATTGAGTAGTATTGATTTCACGACTCCAATTGACTATTCGATATCAAATAAGAAAGTAAAAATTATTTTTTAACCAAACGATCTCAAAAGTATGATAAAAAAAGTACTCAATTCATCTTAAAAAAAGAAGGCCGTCAATTGAAAAATCAACGGCCTAGTTCTCATTTCTCGATTATGAGGTTGTCATCGCCAAAGTCTTACCTCAGCCATCGAGACCAATTCATTTTAACAAAATAGTTTTCATTAAAACGTAACAAATATATGAAATGTAAATTACTAAGACTAAGTCTCATGCTAGGAAAGTATGCTATATATGGTATAATGATACAATGCATTGGATTTACATTGTTACTTGCCTCTGAGGGCAATGCGCAAAAATTCAAAAGCGTCAAAGATACCTATGTTCAGGTTGGATTAGAAAATGCCAATCTTGGAGAAGTCATCAAGCGAATAGAATCGCTTACGGATTACAAATTCGTTTATCAGAATAAGCTTTATAAGAACAATAAGAATGTGAGGTTAGAATTACCGACTGATCAAAGGTCTGTTGCAGAAGTATTAATGGATATTTCAGAACAATCTGGATTGAAATTTAAACAGATAAACAACAGCATTAACATTAATACTCTAAAGGGTCAGAAAAGTGTTGAAATCGCTTTAGCCGACGTAGATATTTCAGGGAAGGTGACTGATGAAAATGGACAAGGCCTACCAGGCGCATCAGTACTTATTCAAGAAACTACCAACGGTACTACTACTGACCTTGATGGTAACTACAAATTGAGCGTACCTGAAAATGCTACCATCGTGGTATCATATGTGGGGTATATCAATAGTAAAGTTACTCTTGATGCAAGAACGACTTACAATTTCAGTATGGAGCCTGATGCTTCTCAATTAGCGGAAATAGTTGTAACAGCTTTGGGTATTGAGCGTGATTCTAGATCACTTGGTTATGCAACTACTCAGGTTAAAGGTAAGGATATTGTTCAAGCCAATACAATTAACCCAATTGCAGCCTTACAAGGTAAAGCGGCAGGGCTTAGTATTTCTGGTAGTGATGGTGGGCTATTTGGTTCTACTAAAATTGAAATTCGTGGAGTTTCCTCTATGAATTCCCAAAACAACCAGCCTATTTTTGTTATTGATGGGGTAATCCTTGAAAATGCAATAGGTAGCGTTGGAAGTCATGATTGGTCTGGAAATTCTAATGACTTTGGTAACATGCTTAAAAACCTTAACGTTGATGACTATGAGTCTATTAACGTATTGAAAGGTGCAGCAGCGACAGCACTTTATGGCTCTAGAGGTATTCACGGAGCAATTGTGATTAAAAGTAAAAGTGGTAAAGGAGCAAAAGGTCTAGGTGTTACTTTCTCACAATCTACTTCAATTGACCATGTTTATGGTCAGCCTGATTTCAATTATACAAAAGGGCCAGGTAACTATTATGGTAACCGTTCTTATACAGGTGATGCATTTGGCCAGGGATTTACTACAACTACTGTTGATGGACAATCTGTTCCTACTTTAATTGGAGGACAAGGTAGATTGTTTGGTCCGGAATATGATCCTAGTATTATGATCCAGGATTATGATGGACAGATGATACCTTATGCTCCTGTAAAAGACCATTTGGTTAAAATGTATGACCTAGGTGTTGGATCCAATACAAACGTTGCATTGAGAGGTGGCGGAGAAAATGGTAACTTCTACCTGTCTACAAGTTACAATAAACGAAGTGGTACTACTCCTAATAATGATTTTGAAAAAACATCAATTTTTCTATCAGGTACAAGGAAACTTTCTGACTTTTTGGTAGTAAACTCTTCGATATCAGTAACAGAAAGTGAATCAGGAAATCCTCCAGTTAACCATGGTGAATCTTTAATTACCGGTCTTAGCTGGGGTCCTTTGTATGACGCTGATAAGTGGAGAAAACAAGAAGTATGGCAAGCACCACATGGTGGTACACCAAATTCCAACTTAGGTGATGAGTATGGACGTGTACCAGGTAATGGAACTTGGTTTAGTACTTATATGAACGAAAATATAAGAAAAGAAACAGTAGTACGCCCAGTTGTTAGACTTACAGCTAATGTTACTGACTGGTTGCAAGTTGTTGTTGCTGGTAATGTGAATTTTTATAACATCAACTCTGAATCGAAAGTGCTTGGTCAGGGATATCAGAATGAAGGCGGTTCTTACAACCTAGGTCATCAGACTGATGTTTCTAAAACAGGAAAATTATCTTTCATTATAGACAAAGAAACGGGTGATTTCTCTCACAACTTGTTGTTACATGCAGAAACGTGGAATCAAAGAAAAACCCAAAGTGGAGGACGTACCAACGGAGGCTTAATTGTGCCTGGTCAGTACTTTATCACTAACTCTAAAAATACACCGTTGTTAAATACTACCAACATATACGGTACAAAGCAAATAAACTCGCTTTTGTTCAAGTATAGTGTAGGTTGGAGAGATCAATTATATGTTGATATTACTGGGCGTAACGATTGGTCTTCTGCGTTAACTTTTACTGATGGAACGGGTAATTATTCATACTACTACCCCTCTGTTAGTACTTCATGGGTTTTCTCTGAAACTTTTGCTGATAACATGCCTTCTTGGATGAGTTTCGGTAAGTTGAGAGCTTCATGGGCTCAGGTTGGTAACGATACTAGCCCGTTCTCTATTAATAAAGGGTATTCTACTGGTAACATCGATCATGCCAATGGAAATATTATCACCAATAGTGGTTCTACTACAGTAGTTGATCCTTTGTTGAAACCAGAGAAGAAAACTTCTGTTGAGGTAGGACTTAATGTAAGTTTTATGCAAAACAGATTGACTGTAGATGTGGCATATTATGATGATATCGTAAAAAATCAGATATCGACAATTCCATTACCAGGTGAAAGTGGTTTCAATAATATGCTCACAAATGTAGGTTCATTAAGAAACAGTGGTGTAGAGCTTACATTAAGAGGCGATATCATTAAGAATAATGATTACAACTGGACTTCAACATTTAATTACTGGAGAAATACAACTACTGTAGAGGATTTGAACGAATTAACTGGTGAGTTTAAAAACTTGTATGGCAGTGTTGCTTATGGTAACTATAGAGTTGGTGCTGTTGCATTTGAAGGCGGTGAGTATGGTGTATTATACAGTGATTCTAAAATTGCCCAAGATGACAATGGGAATAACCTAATGACATGGCACAACGGTGTGAAGGCGCCATATTATAAAAGAGCAGGTGGACGAGAAGAGGTAGGTAAGATACAGCCTAGTTTTGAAGGTTCATGGAACAATGAATTCCGTTATAAGAATTTTACATTAGGCGTTTTACTTGACATGCGTTTTGGCGGTGAAGTGGTAAGTTTCCCAGCAAAATATGGAACAGCCTATGGCGTATTGGAAACTTCTTTGAACGCAGGACTTACAGCGGATGAAAACTTGATTGAGAAAGGCGTAACCTGGACAAGTAAGCGTGCCGCTGAAAGTGATGTTGAATATACCATTACAGATCCTAATGGTGTAAATCAGGATGTAAGTGGAATGACTTGGAAAGAAGCTGCTGCTGCCGGAATAGTGGATGATGCAGTAGATGAAGGTCAATGGGCTTACTGGCACAGTGCATGGGGTACTGGAGTAGTTAACCCTAACTGGTTGTACACACTAAGTTATATTTCAGTAAGAAACATTTCTGTAGGATACAATGTCAAGTTGCCAAAGCTTAAAATTCAGAACCTAAATGTAAGCTTGAATGTGAGGAATGCAGGGTATCTACATAACTCATCTCC
>CAXBNB010000346.1:0-5182 GCA_963976505.1 uncultured Reichenbachiellaceae bacterium | reverse complement strand
GAGGGCTGATCCCTACAGGTGTATTAGAGTCAGTAGAAAATACTCCAATGGATTTTCGAACTCCAATAGCAGTAGGAGCGAGGATAGAGGATGATTTTGAGCAACTGAAAATCGGCTTAGGCTATGACCATAATTATGTGTTGAACCAATCAGGAAAAGGAGTGAATTTGGCTGCAAAAGTTACTGAGCCAAAGTCTGGAAGGGTGATGGAAGTATTTACCAATGAGCCCGGAATGCAGTTTTATACAGGTAATTTTATGAATGGGTCAGATATAGGAAAGCAAAAGAAAGTACATAAATACCGTGAAGCATTATGTTTTGAAACCCAACATTTTCCGGATAGTCCAAACAAAGAAAATTTCCCAAGTACAATATTGAATCCAGGAGAGGAGTATTATTCTGTTTGCTCTTATAAATTTGGAGTAGTTGAATGAAGTGTAACAACTATAATATTATTTAATGATTTTGAGTTCGTATTACTTTGCGGGCTCAAAACATGTGATTTTAACTCACCAAGAAAATAGTAAAGTTCGGAATTAATTATATACCGATACTTCCCAACTTCCTTCTTGTTGAATTTCAAATTCAAGGAATACATAAATCAATTGTTCGGTAAGCCCAACTTGTGATTTGTATCTCAAAGTAGACCTGAAGGGGATGTCAAAGTTTTCAAAACAGGCAATTTGATCACGTGCGAGTTGCACACCGCTATCACCACTAATATTAAAGTCGGAAACCGTCCTATTAAAGTCTCCATTCTTATAGATAGTTACACACATTTGATTTACTCGTCCTTCTGTCCGTACGAATTTCACTCTCTGAATACCTTCTTTTCGAATTACCTTTGGTTTAAGTGTTTTAACGCCAACATATTTGTTGTTATCCCAAATGCCTACAATCAAGCTGTCCTTATTGTTCATTCTGGTATTGAATTGTCCTTCTCCATTTTGCACGCCTTTCTTCCAATCACCTGTGTAAACATCACCGTTTTTCCAGGTATAAGTTCCTTTTCCATCAGGTAAACCTTTTTTGAATTTACCTTCATAGCTGTCAATGCCTATTGCTTTTCCATTTCCATGCGCCAGACCGTTTTTACAATCTCCAATATAGGTTCCTGATAATTTTGGCATCAGAACTATGCAGTTTTCTTCATCTATAGGAGCCAATCCACACAATAGAATTATTAGTACTGGGAAAAGAAATGATTTTGATTTCATGAATTTAAAATTAGGTATCACGTGAATATTCTATCAACACCTTCCTTACTATAGTAACACAGACCTCTACTGAGGTACTATATGTGAAGTAGAAAATTTTAAGGGACAAAAAAATGGGGCTGCAAACTCGTTGCAGCCCCTAAACCAACCTAACCTAAACTTACTTTATAAACCTTTATTGGATATTCAAATTCCAATTATATTCGTAGTATACGATCTTAGTGTCAAAAGGGATTTGATTTTTTCTATATTTATTTAAATACCCTACAATTCCTTCAACGCCACTCTTATTGAAATCGTCTTTATACCATGAAAATATTTGAGAAATCTCGGTTTGTCCCTGTTTAACTCGTATAAAGGCATCATTGTTGAGTGCCAGACGGGTTCTGTCTTCTAGCTGACTTTCAATGTTTTTAGGTGTAAAAGCAAAGTTTGCCAATGGAGGGCACCCTTTCGCTCCGCATACCAAAGCGAAATGTAAGCGCTCATCTCTATTCACATAAAGGTTTTTGTCTTTTTCTATTTGGTTGAGCGTAAGGTCTTCTCCGGCTACCTTATTTTTTATCTTGTCAAAGAAACCATCTACTGCCAATGGACCAACTATGGGATAGCGGTCTATTACTTGTTTGATCACCAATATATTATAGGTATTGGTATAAAATGCTTTCAATTGGTTGGATGAATTACCATTTGTGTCATATTCCTTAATCTGAGTAATTATTTTCTGGAGTAATAGGGGATTTTTAACAATTGCTTTGTAATCTACATTTCCGTCTTGATCTACATAAACTCGTAAAAACTGATCCGTATTGCTGAAAAAGGGGTTTTCTTGCGCAACCAAGACTACATTGAGCGAAGTAAATAACAAGTAGAATGAAAATAATTTAACGAGAAATCGCATTCTAAAAGGAATTATAAATGACTATTTGGTGTTTAACGATGCAACAATGCAACGAAAATTCTAAATTTATACATTACCTTAAACATCTATGAGTCAAAAAAGTTCGTTTGACTCAAATCATTTTAATAAAAATACATGAGTCATATCATTATTATTGGCAATGGCATATCAGGGATTACTACTGCGCGTCATGTAAGAAAACTATCGAACGATCAGATAACAGTCATTTCTGGGGAAACAGATCATTTCTTTTCAAGAACTGCTTTGATGTACATATACATGGGGCACATGAAATACGAACATACCAAACCGTACGAAGACTGGTTTTGGGAAAAGAATAAGATTGAACTTAAGAAAGCATGGGTTTCCAACATTGACACCAACGCACAGGAATTGACTTTAGCTGATGGTGAAAAAATGGCTTATGATAAATTAGTTCTGTCACTTGGGTCAAAGTCCAACAAGTTTGGTTGGCCTGGGCAAGACTTGGAAGGAGTGAGTGGATTGTACAGCTATCAAGATTTAGAATACATAGAGGAGCATAGCAAAGGCATTGACAAAGCAGTAATAGTTGGTGGAGGGTTGATTGGTGTGGAATTGGCTGAAATGTTTCATTCCCGGAAAATAGATGTAACTTTTTTAGTGAGAGAAAAGAGTTTTTGGGATGTAGTGTTGCCGAAAGAAGAGTCAGCTATGATCAATAAAGAGATCCTAGACCACCATATTGATCTGAAGTTGGGAACTGAACTCAAAGAAATAGTATCGGATGAAAATGGAAAGGTGAGAGCTGTTGTGACTGGGGATGGAGAAACCATTCCTTGTCAGTTTGTAGGACTGACTGCCGGGGTTTCTCCCAACATCGCTATGGTAGAAAACAGCGGAATAGAATCTAAACGAGGGATTTTAGTAGATGAATTTTTGCAAACGAATATATCCAATGTATTTGCAATTGGTGATTGTGCCGAGTTTCGGAATCCTCTGTCCGGCAGGAGACCAATTGAACAAGTTTGGTACACAGGAAGGATGCAGGGCGAAACATTAGCTAGAACACTCACTGGAAAACAAACAGCTTATCGTCCGGGTATTTGGTTCAACTCGGCTAAGTTTTTCAATATAGAATACCAAACCTATGGGACAGTGCTTGCCAATCTGCAGGAAAATGAAACTCAATTGTATTGGGAGCATACTTCAGGTAAAATATGTTTGAAAGTGGTTTTTGATTCAAATACCCAAGAAGTAATTGGCATCAACTCCTTTGGAATCAGGATGAGGCATGAGGTGTGGGACAAGTGGTTGAGAGAAAAAAGAGATTTACATTACGTGATGAGCCATCTTGAAGAAGCCAATTTTGATCCTGAATTTTTCAAGCGATATGAAAATGAGATCAGACAAGTGTACAACGACATGTTCCCATCCAGCAAGATCGAACCAGTGAAGAAAGGATTTTTACAAAGTATATTCAATTAAGCCATCATGCAGATTATTCAAAAAACAGGATTATTCTTATTCATCATTGGTTTTGGAATTTTTCTAGCCAGTTTTTTTCTTGAATCCTATCGCCTCACAGAAAGGACTACAAGCGATAAGATTGAGGTCAATGAAGCTTCTGAAATACTGAAATTGGAAGTCCAAACTTTGATTGGAAAGGAGTATTCCAATTCATTTTCATTTGTAAAAGACCTGAAAAGTGTGTTTCTAAAGGTCAATGAAATACAGATAGAGAAATATGCCATTTCTGACAAAAAAATAGAGTCAATGGCTCAGGTGATTGGTGATTCAGGAGGTAAATTTTCATTAAATGATGCCAGTAAACTCTTCGATGTAGAAAATGCAAATGAAGCTTATCAATGGGCTTCTTTTCAGTCTTACGGTGGATGGCTAGATGGTAGAGAATTTGGTTCTAAACAGGAGCTGTCAGATCAGCTAATGGGAGTCAGAGACAATATTGTCAGCTATGGCATTGTCAACGAAAAGGGTTTTGATCAGTACAAAATTAAAAGTCTGAAATATGAGATTACAAAGGCTTCTTCCCAAGGAGCTATAAGCAACAATCAGGTTTTGTTTCTTCTCCTTACCTACTTGATGTGTATTGTGGGAGCTGTTATGTACTTATTGCCAAAAGTAAAGTTAGATGGCTCGGCAGGGATCAAAAACGATGGCATTTTTCATAGTGCCATGAAAAACAGAGGGTGGTTAGGAATCTTAACGGGTTCTTTTCTCATCGTATTTTATGTGGTGCTTTATTTCTATCCTGAGTACATGACTGCTTGGATTATCACAGTTGATCCGGTAAGCATGTTTTTAAAAGGCAGTGAAGCGGGCAGGTTTTTTCTATATGGGTTTTTATACACCCTTACCATATTGGTGATGGGAGTTCGGATGATTATCAAATACCGACACAGCAAGTACCAAATGCTCAGAACTGCTTCCGTTATGTTTTTTCAAACCTCATTCGCCTTTCTCATCCCAGAAATATTGTTGCGTCTCAATCAGCCTTATTTTGATTTCAAAAATATATGGCCTTTGGATTACGATTTCTTCTTTGACAATGAGTTGAATACCCTGATTGCCAATGGTGGATTAGGAATGTTTATGCTCACCTGGGGGATAGCCTTGGCTTTGATTGGTGTACCATTATTTGTCTATTTATTTGGAAAAAGGTGGTATTGTTCCTGGGTATGCGGCTGTGGAGGATTGGCCGAAACTTTGGGTGATCCTTATCGTCAATTGTCGGATAAATCATTGAAAGCATGGAAGTTCGAACGGATTTCTATTCATGCGGTATTGGTGTTTGCCGTAGTGATGACAGCTGGAGTACTCTATACTTTTTGGACAGGAGAGAGCCAGTTACTGGGTATGAATTCTTATAGTATCCGATCTGTATATGGTGCATGGATAGGGGCAGGGTTTGCAGGAGTTATAGGTACGGGTTTTTATCCCCTTATGGGAAATAGAGTATGGTGCAGGTTTGGTTGTCCTCTGGCAGCCTATTTGGGTTTGGTGCAGCGCTTCAAATCGAGATTTAGAATCACCACCAATGGCGGGCAGTGTATTTCATGTGGCA
>CAXBNB010000345.1:0-5194 GCA_963976505.1 uncultured Reichenbachiellaceae bacterium | reverse complement strand
CGTCCAAAGAAGGAGAAACTACCAGTGAGCGAGGTGGTCGCCCAAAGCGCTATTTTGAAATTACTGCACTGGGGAAAAAAGCCATTGAAGAAACCAAAGAGGTACGCAACAAGCTTTATGAGTCTATTCCCAAAATGGCATGGGATTTAAAATACATGAATTAGAATGAAAATTTCTCCTCCAAGATTTCCCTTGCGCTTCTTCAGCTGGTTTTGCCATTCTGAAAGTTGTTCTTTGAGATTTGGGTTTGAAAATTTCGCATTTTACCCCAACCCTAAAGGGAGACAATAAATTTTCACCCATGAATGTACCACAAAAATGAAAAGGTAATGGACATGTTCTTTGGAGCGAAACCTGCAATTTTTGAAAAAGCCAAGTGGCTCAGAGAAAATATGACAGCTTCAGAAAAAATATTATGGGACGAATTGAAAGGACATAAAATATTAAAGTTGCGATTTAAGCCTCAGCATCCAATAGATGCATTTATAGCTGATTTTTACTGTCGCAAATTGAAATTGGTAATTGAAATTGATGGAGGAGTTCATAAGGAAAAAGTCAAAAGGAATACGATATAGGCAGGACTGTTGAATTAGCTGGTTTTGGGATTAAGGTGATAAGATTTCAAAACGAAGAAGTTCACTCGTCATTAAGTGAGGTAATAAAGAGATTAATAGAATGTTGCGTGAATAGAGCTAACGAACTGGATGAAAATGGAGTCAATTCCTCCCTTTAGTGTAGGGGTTAAGAATTGATTCTATTTTCTTATACAATCTGCTATTACCAAGTCTTTTTTATCCGAAATAGGTCATATAACAACAAGAATACGTGAATCATGAAAACAAAAAACAGCCCACCCAGTCTTCCCCTCCGCTTCTTCCGTTGGTTTTGCCACCCAGATTTGTTGCCTTCGATCGAGGGTGACCTGATGGAGTTGTTTAATGAGCGCACAGCGAATATCGACCAGCGGTCAGCGAAATGGTTATTTGTCTGGGACGTGATCAAGCTTTTTAGACCATCGATTATTCGACCGATTGAAGGAACTTATAGATTAAATCAGATAAGTATGTATGGCAGTTATTTCAAAATCGGATACCGTAATCTCGAACGTAACAAATGGTATTCTATGGTCAATATTGGTGGTCTGGCTTTAGGAATGGGAGTTTGTCTTTTGATATGTCAATACATTTCATTTGAAATGAGCTTTGATAGTTTTCACCCTGAAAAGGAAAATACCTTTAGAGTAGTTCAGACTTATTATAGAAATGGAGAACATTTGAGTAGTGGAGTGTATACTGGGTATGCGCTTGGTGTTCTAGCGAAAGAACGTATTCCAGAAATAGAAAAGATGGTCAGGGTTCATCCGCAGCAAGAAGGGTTGGTAGTTGTAAATGAGGAAAATGACAAGATTTTTCAGGAAGACAATATCTGGTATGTAGACGAGGGCTTCTCCGAATTATTTGAGTTTCCACTTAAATACGGCAACTGGGAATCTGGACTTAGTTCTAATCATAATGTGGTTCTTACCAATGAAACGGCGGTAAGATATTTTGGAAACAAGAATCCTGTAGGAAAGTACTTGAGGGTAAAAGGAGGTACGCTTAGTGGTGATTTCATTATTACAGGAGTTCTGGAGAGGCTCCCGCTCAATACGCATATGAGTTTTGATATTTTGCTACCAATGGATTTTCTACTTAAAAACTGGCGACTTTATCGAGAAGGTGATGGTTGGGGGGAGTGGAAGAATTTCGTGACTTATCTCTCTCTTAGGAAAAAAGCAGACCATGAATTAGTTCAATCCAAATTTGATCAGTCGATTGTTGATCATATCGGCACAAAACTGATAAAATCTAATGAAAAACTTAAGACAACATTTCAGCCAATAACAGAAATTCATTTAGAATCTGGTTTCCTAAAAGATATAGCAGTGAACAACGGAGATATAAAAGACGTCTATATTTTTGGATTGATAGGTGTTTTTATTCTGCTGATTGCCTGGGTTAACTATGTCAATCTTTCTACTGCTAGAGCCATGTCAAGATCAAAGGAAGTGGGTATTCGCAAATCAATTGGAGCTCACAAGAGTCAACTCATCAGCCAATTTATGATAGAATCCGTTTTGGTCAATTCCGTGGCAGCAGTTTTATCAATTGGTATCGCCTGGATATTGATGCCATTATTAAGCAATATGATTGGGACAGATCTACAATTTGGAATTTTATTCAACATGAAATTTTGGGTTGCATTCACTACATTGATTCTTATTGGTTCCACTCTTTCAGGATTATATCCTGCTTTCGTGCTTTCTTCTTTTAAACCAATGAGTGTTCTCAAGCTTTCTGGCTTTGCGTCATCTAGCCGTGGAAATATGCGGAAGAGCCTGATCGTATTTCAATTCATGGCTGCCATTTTTCTTATATCAGGTACCTATTTAGTTTATAAGCAAGTCATGTATATGAAGAATGAAACCCAGAGGGGTGATACAGAAAAAATATTGGTTCTGAACGGGCCTAGAGCTATCCTCGATTTAGATGAAGAACAAAAAAAATCCAGATACCAGAATTTTAAGAATGACCTTGTCAGCTACCATTCGGTTTTATCGATTTCTAGTTCTGGTTCGGTACCCTGTAAGCCCAGCAACTTTAGCCCGAATATTCGCAGACTTGGGCAACCAGAGGAGATGAGTCGGCAAGGATTTGTTTTTTTTGTTGATTCTGAATTTTCTAAAACCTATGATCTGAAGCTTATTGCAGGTGAGAGTTTAAGTGAAGGAGACCACTGGGAAAAAGATGGTTTGATTATCAACGAGGAAGCAGTCAAGGTTTTTGGTCTAAATACTCCTGAAGAAGCAATAGGTCAAAAGCTGCTTATAGGTTTTGAAGATGAGTTTCTAATCAAGGGAGTTGTTAGAAACTTTTACTGGACATCTATGAAAATGGCACATCAACCACACATATATGCTCCCGATGATTATCCTGCATTTTTTTCTGTGAAGGTGAATTTGTCAAATGTGAGGGAAACCATACTCCATATTGAAAATGCATACCATAAGGCATTTCCTGAAGATCCATTTCAAATTTATTTTCTGGACGGTGATTTTGAAAAACAATATCAATCAGATCTGCGGTTTGGGAATCTGTTTGCGGCTCTTTCTATTCTTGCCACTTTTATTGCTTGTTTGGGGTTATTTGCATTGGTTTCTTATTCTTCTACATTGAAAATGAAGGAAATAGGGATTAGAAAAATGTTAGGAGCAAGTATGTGCAATCTGATGTTGTTGCTTTCCCGTGAATACTTTGTGCTTCTCGCGATTGCGACTTTTTCAGCTACTCCAATAATCTTCTATTGGGGTAAGTCCTGGCTTGATAATTATGCCTTTAGAACAGAAATAGGGTCTGATACTTTTATAGTTCCTAGTTTAATTTTAGTCGTTATCTCAATTTTGACAGTGAGCTACCGGATTTTCACTACTGCATATGCCAACCCGGTAGAATCATTAAGGTATGAATAATCACCCAAAACCGCCGAAACAATTTATCATTTGTGGAGAGTTACTTAATCAGCTTTACTAAACTTCAAAAGTTTAGTAAATCTAAGCCGTTAATGAAATTGTTAAGAAACTGATAGTCGCCTAATCCATATCAGTTGAGCTCCTCATTGCCACCATTTTCATTTCAAACTTTTGATGCTACTGGCTGCTAAGCTATATTCGAAGCTTATTTTAGCCTTGAAATTACAATCAATGAAATTTATGAATACATCAAAAATAGGATGGGTACTGATCTGTGCAATTTTGACTCTTGTGAGTTGTGGTGAAAATGGACAGAAATGCGAACCAGTAGTTGGAACTGAGGCGGATATAAGCCTAGATTCATTGGCGAATGCCTTGAATTGGCCTTCGGAACTGAAGGTCACACATTTTGCAGGTTCAGAGCTTACGCCAAGTCCTGCTTGCCTTGCGGTCGCTGCTACAGGTGAAGTTTTTGTCGGAGTGGATATGATGGGCTCTCTCGGCAAAGATCCGGGTAAAGGAAGTGTGGTGAAGTTGGTTGACTGTAATAACGACGGAATTGTAGATAAACATACGGTTTTCGCGAAAGTGGATAATCCTAGAGGCTTGATTGCATTAGGAGATCAACTTTTCGTATTACACACTACTTTTTCCAAGGAAACTGGAAAAGCAAGTGGAATGGATTTGGTTGTTTTTGAAGACAATAATAGAGACGGTATGGCAGATGGGCCGTCAAAGCCACTCATACAAAATATTAGTTCTCCCAAGTTTCTGCAGGACAGGGGAACGGATCATTCTACCAATGGCATCCGAATGGGTATCGATGGATGGATATATATCGCTGTGGGTGATTTCGGTTTTCACAATACGGTAGATCGGTCTGGAAAGAAAATGACCATGTTGGGTGGTGGGATCGTGAGGGTACGTCCCGATGGTACAGAAATGGAAGTTTATACCCACGGTTTAAGAAATATCTACGACGTAGCTATTGATCCTTTTATGAATATCTATACGCGAGGAAATACAAATGATGGTGGTGGTTGGAACATCCGTTTTATCCATCAAATTCAATCTGGCGAATATGGTTATCCTGTGTTATTCAAACATTTTACTGAGGAAATCCTTCCTGCCCTAGTAGATGTAGGTGGTGGGTCAGGAACCGGATCATTGTATATGGATGATGCTACCTGGCCTGATAAATACAACAATGTACCGATGATGGCCGATTGGGGTAGAAGTCATTTGTACATTCATAGGGTCACTCCTGACGGTGCAAGTTTTAAGCAAGAAGAAGAAGAATTTTTCAAGTTATCGCAAATTTCAGACCTTGATGTTGATGCTTCCGGCAGGTTGTACATGGCGGCATGGGATGGTGCAGGATACAAAGGCGACTCTAGCAAGGGGTATGTAGTAAGGGCAATTCCTAAGAATTGGGAGTACAAAGCCTATCCGAACCTGAAGGAGCTTTCTATTGACGGATTAATAGAATACATGAAATCAGAAAGTGCTGCTGCACGATTGCATGCACAACAGGAATTTATCAACAGACCTGTAGAAGAGGCATCTCAGGCAGCTTGGACAGTAGCAAGCGATAAAAGCTTGCCATTGAAAGTGAGGGTAGCAGGTATCTTTGGTTACAGCCAGGTTGCTGGGGAAAGAGCAATTGATAATTTGGTGTCATTGACA
>CAXBNB010000344.1:0-5198 GCA_963976505.1 uncultured Reichenbachiellaceae bacterium | reverse complement strand
CAAGACCTAGATGAAGTGCAGGAATGCTACCACATGGCGGGACAAGTTGATTTTATTTTAAAGATCAATGTGAAAAGCTTGGAAGGTTATCATGAGTTTGTTCGATACAAACTTTCCAAGATTGAAAATATAGGTGTACTCAATAGCACTTTTGTACTTAAGGAGATTAAACATACATCGGAGTATTATATTTAAGGTAGTTGGCTCAAATACTCGTAAAGATGTATTATCGGATGAGTATTCTTTGGAGTCTCATGCTTATTTCGTGTCTCAAAATTTTGGAGAATTAGCCAACTTCTGAGACAGCTTCCTTTTTTGCATTTTTCAATGTGAAGACAAATTAGGTATATAAGTGATTCAAGAATCCCTTTCTTAAATCACCCTACCTTCTGCCATGGCCTTAGCGTCCAAATTACGACCTATTAATGCACCGATCATCATACCGAAAATCAACCCCATAGAAATGCCCAAAGATCGCTCCCAACTTGACAAAAACACAGTTCCAAATAGCAAACCGAACGATAATCCTAAACCGCCATATAATTTGGTGTAATACTCTTTGGGAGTTAAAGAAAAAGTATCCTTTAAGAATTTCGCGAAATCGCTTATTGCCTTTTTGAAGAATTTAATGTTGTTTTCAGACCCTGATTCTAAATTCAAGCTATCGAGTTTTGTTTCTAGAGACTGAATTTCATCTTTTGAAAATTCCCTTGCTTTCAATTCGGTGAGAATATGGAGAAATTTCTCATAGATCTTGATTTCAGATTTTTTAGTTGTTTCGTTTTTCAACCTTTCAAATAGGTTCTTAGATTCTTGTAATGTCATGCTATTTAATTTAATGTTTTCTTGGTTAGTGGCTTAAGGCAAAAATTATTACACCTAGAGGTTATTTTTTTTGATAAAAAGTATAATAGTGCTTAAATCGGCACTGTTAGTATGATTTTAACCTCTTAATTCTTCAAGATCTCCTATTAATTCTTCAATTTTTTTAAACATTCGGCCATAAATTATTTTGACATCCATATTGTAAATTCTCCCTCCAACTAATGCTAAAACAGCTGCTATAATTAGTACTGAGGCAATACCTATTAATGGAATTCCATTTACCAGATATATATCAGGAAATCCATAAAGTACTTCGCCAACCAGTCTTTCTCCTAAAGGAATTCCTTCAGCATCTACAAACCAAAAACCGACGACAATACTTAGAAAAAGGAATGGATAATATAAACGTGCCATTTTTCTATTTATAGACAATTGTTCTTGTAGCCATTTATTAAAAGACATCAGGTACTCATAACTATTTTTGTTATAGTCTATTTTCTCCAAACCGCTCGTTAATTTTTTATTTACAACAACTAACCCTATTAAAACTAAAAACCATGATATGCCAATAATGGGGAGCCCATTAAAAGTAGTTACTGCCAACATTACAAAAGCAAAAACTACAATAGCAATCAGATTGATATTAAAGGCCCGTTTAAACTTGTCAATAACATGTTTAGATTTTTGATTGTAGAGGTCATTTATTTTTGGAGCTACTAAAGCATCGCTTTTAAGAAACCCTTCTTTCCATATATTTTCAATTGATTTCTCCATCTAATATTTTTTTTAATCTTATTTTAATTCTCTTAACACGTACGCCAATATTATTTGGATTCGTGCCTATAATATGAGCGATTTCCTGATATGATTTTTCTTCCAAATAAAGCATAATAATGGCCCTGTCTATTTCTGATAGTTTTCTAATGGCATCATAGAGTTGATTTAGAGCTTCGTCTGAAAACGCGTCATTATCTTCAGTTTCTTCAATTGGCAAAGAGTCAGAAGCAAAATGCTGGCTATTATTTTTCTTTTTCTTCAGTAGGGTCAAACAAACGTTTAATGAAATCCTATAAACCCATGTACTCCATTCCGATTGTTCACGAAAGTTTTCCTTGCTCCTCCATATTTGCAGGCATACTTCCTGATAATAATCTTCAAAATCCTCTTGCGTATTGGTGTATGCCCGGCATAATTTTATAATTATACCAGAAAATGGTAGAATAGATGTTTTATAAAAATCCGTACTCAATATTGTTTTTTTTCAGTTAGTGGCTTAAACCTTGAATTATTACACCCAAATTTAAATTTATAAAAAAAGAAAAGAATATTGGTGTGGAGTTGGGTACAGGGCTGCAAGCGCAAGGCTTTGGCTTTACCTTAATATCAAAAGTTGTAAAGCATAATTAAAATACTCCAGTCGCAACAAATTAAGCGCAACGAGGATGGGCATTGCTCAATATCCTATTCTTAAGAGATTTCTTCTTAAGGGTTCCTCTTGATACTATTAGACACAAACCTGCCAGCACTATAAAGTGGACTTGAAATGTAACTCATGCCTGACTTTATTGTATTCAAATAGGACTTTACTTCTTCCTCATCCTGAGTTTCTTTACTAGATTCTTCGATTCCTTTTTTAATAATGAGGGTAATTTCTTGAGACTCTAACTCGAAGTTACTGACATCCCTTTTCTCACTCGGTTGTTTTCTGCCCACTCTCTTTATCGCCTGAATAATAGGGTCAGTGATTAATTGCACCATTTCTTTGAGTACAGCACCATTAGGCTTTAAATCACGTTGGTTTTCAATGACCAACTTTGAGCAATAACCTTCTACTATGAACGATATGCGAGCTGTTAATGTAGCGTTGACCAAACCATCAGAGATAGAGGAAAGAATTTTACCTATAAAAGGGATAGAGCCACCAGTTTTATCCATCAAAAAGGTTGAGGCTCCTTCTGCCAATTCCTCAGTCACGTTAGAACCACCGATGGCAATCACCCTGAATACAGAGCCATATATTTTGAAGAGATCAACATTGTTAACCCTTCCATGATACATTGAGAATATATCTTTGACCATGCTGAAGTTTGTTGTAAGCAAAATAAAAGCATCCAAAAATCCATTCTGGGCAATCATTGTTGTGATAAAAACTTTTTTCACATAACCCTTTCTTATTTCGGAAACCGCCGGTTTCAATGCAATAATATATTGTTCATATTCTTCTTCATCGGAATTGAACTGTTGGTTTACTATCCCAGCGGAGATCAAATGTTTGTTCATTCTAAGATTATTCAGACGGCTTTTTAGAATGGAGTTGCGATCTGATCCATCTACAGTGGGGGATTTGAATACAGGAATACTAAGTATTCTGATTACTGGGACAATCACATAGATGATAAATAATAGCAATACGATTGCAATAAACCCAAAGGCAACATAAGGGTGTATGGAGTACAAAGATGAGTAAAGAAACAATAACTCCTTGACTATGAAATAGACGAAAACCAGGCAGGTCAACGTAATCAATCGTTTTATTAACTTCATATTAGTATTATACCCATTAAAAAAAATCAACTAAAATCTCAACATTATAAATATACATAAAACATGATTTCAATCAACTATTATGGAATGGTAATGACAGGTTTTGGTATTTGTTGTCTATTTTGGTCTGTTAATGTTAATTGTTGATTTCAGGGTGATATTGGAGTATGAACGCTGGTAAATATTTAGTAAATAATAAAAAAGAAGTATGGATATAAGGCAACCGTCCCAGGTAGAAGGAAGCAATCTTTTTTTAGCACTTGTATGTTTTGTGGCCTCCCTTGGTGGGATTTTATTTGGTTTCGATACAGCAGTTATTTCCGGTACCATATCGATGGTAGAGGCGCAATTTGGTCTGGATAAGCTCCAGGTGGGCTGGTTCGGGAGTTCAGCCTTGGTGGGAGCGATCATAGGCTCTTTAATCGCAGGAACTCTTGGAGATAGATATGGCCGTAAGCCAGTACTTATCATTTCTGCTTTACTCTTTTTTGTGTCGGCCTTAGGTTCTGCTTTACCCCCGAGTTTTACTTTATTGATAATAGCACGCCTGATAGGAGGTCTGGGCATAGGTATGGCTTCTGTTTTGGCGCCATTATACATATCTGAGTTTTCTCCACCAAAAGTAAGAGGCCGGTTGGTTGCGTTGTATCAAATGTCGATAGTGATCGGAATCCTATTGGCCTACTTTTCCAATTGGTTGTTGCTTGGATTCTCTCAAAATAGCACCTACAGTACAGCTGGGATCATACATCAGGTAATGATTTCGGAAGTATGGAGGGCGATGTTTGGGGCAGAAATGATCCTAGCGATGTTGTTTTTCTTCTTATTGTTAATCATTCCCGAAAGCCCAAGGTGGCTCATAAAGGAAGGACTTAAAGATAAAGGATTTAATATCCTAACTAAAATAAGTGGTGTGCTGACAGCCAAAGAAGAACTGTCGGCAATTCTGAATTCCGTGGTGGAAAAGAAGGCAAAGATAGGAGAACTGCTCAAGCCGGGCTACCGCTTGGCCTTGATGGTAGGACTGAGCTTGTCTATTTTTGGTCAGTTTACAGGAGTGAATATTGTGGTTTATTACGGGCCGGATATACTTGGTGGTGCCGGATATGATTTTGACAATGCACTCATGTTTCAGGTGACCATTGGTTTGATCAATCTAATTTTTACAGGACTAGCACTGTGGAAAATTGACAGTTGGGGACGCAGGCCACTATTGATTGGCGGTATGGCTGTGGTGTGTGCCTCATTACTTGTGATTGGAGCACTGTTTGCTACGGGTACTCTTGGTATTTGGATTGTTGTGATGCTTTGTGTCTATATGGCAAGTTTGGCTTTTTCCATCAATGCCGTCATCTGGGTTTTGTTAGGAGAAATATACCCAACCCATCTGAGAGGCCGTGCCATGTCCATAGCTACATTTGCCAACTGGGCTACTAATTTTGTGACCGCTTTTATTTTCCCGTGGTTTGTTACTCAGATTGGTATGGGAGCAGGCTTTTTCGTGTTTGCAGGTTTTTGCTTTGTAGCCACCATTTTCTTTCACAAGTTTATTCCAGAAACAAAAGGAAAAAGCTTGGAAGAAATTGAAAAGTATTGGAAGTCGAAAGGCTAGTATAAATGAAGTGTGAGAAATAAAATTCCTGTCTTTACAACTGCTTGCAAAGACAGGAATTGATTGAATATTATTTTTTAGCACCACTGATGATAGCGTCAACTACTTCAGGGTTCAGAAGTGTTGAAGTATCTCCTAGGTTAGAAGTATCACCTTCAGCTACTTTTCTAAGTATCCTTCTCATGATCTTACCGGATCTTGTTTTTGGTAAGCCAGG
>CAXBNB010000343.1:0-5203 GCA_963976505.1 uncultured Reichenbachiellaceae bacterium | reverse complement strand
CTGCTGCCACCAAGGGCAAGCTCACTTTAAATACCGATCCCTTTTCCTTTTGTGACTTGACATCAAGGCTTCCTCCGAACAAATCGGTAAGCTGCTTTACGATGGACAATCCAAGTCCATATCCAACATATCGATCAGATATTTCTTCTTTCTCTCTGTAAAAACGCTCTTTTATATTTTCTATGTTTTCTGGTGATATTCCGATTCCTGTATCGGAGATGCTAATGTCAAACTGAGAATTGTTACTACTCATTTTGGCAGTGAGCTGTATCTCACCTTTGTGCGTGTATTTGATGGCATTGACTACCAGATTAGTTACTATTTGAGTGAGCCTTAGAGGGTCGGATAAGTATCTATTGAGTTTGAAATTGTCTTCTGTTGACAATCCAAATGTCAGGCCTTTGCTAATTGCCTCATACTGATAACTGGTATGGATGTCATGCAACAATTCATGAATGTTGCAAGGCTGGTATTTGACGGTTACTTTTCCTTCAATCAATTTTTGATGATCCAGAATGTCATACATGAGTCCTTCCAGGTTTTTGGCACTTCTGTTTAAAGAATCGATAATTGGTACCTGTTTAGGGGCAGGTTGATTTTTGTGGAGCAGCTGGGTAAGTCCTAAAATTGAATTGAGTGGCGTACGCAACTCATGACTCATGTTTTGAAGAAATTCATCACGCTCTTTTATGGCTTTTTGTTCCTTGCCTAATGAAATTTTAAGGTCTTCAACTTGTTGGTCAATTTTGGATTTCATTTTGACAAAAGCCCTGGCAAGTACACCGATTTCATCTTTCCTTTTTTCATTGAGAATAATATTCTTTTCTTCGGGTTTACCTTCTTCATAGCTGCTGATGGCCATGGTAATGTGTGTGATTCTTTTCGAAAATAGTTGAGTAAAAAGAAAAGAGAGAATGAGTGCTAGCAAGCATATAACCAATACTATTTTGAAGCTTTTTTCTCTAACGATATGGGCACTTTGGAGTACCAGTCGTTCTTCTATAATCGACAAAAGATATATTTTTCTTTGCCCATAGAAATAGGACAATTCTTCCAGATGATACAAATAATTCAGCTCATTGCTGCCTTTCAATAAGTCAAACTCTTTTGATGTATTGTGGGTGACTTCAAGCATGTTTTTATTAAAATCCTTTTTGAAAGATTCATCATTGTGGAGTTGCTTTCCAAAACATTTGGCCATATTGGGAGCAAATAAATATTGATCATTTTCGTCAGTAATGACCAGTTTTATATCTGTCTGCATGATTTGTTTCAACTCATCATAAAAACCGGAAAGATCAACATTGATGACCAAAACACTTACCGCTTTACCTGTTTGATCAAAAACCAAACTGGCCGCTCTCAGTGTAGGAGTAAAGGGAGAGCTAATAATGCCAAACTCTTCATTGAGATTTATGGGGGAAAAATAAAACTCCCCTCTTTTGGTCTTAAGGGCTTCTTTAAAGTACTCTTTATCCCCTTTGTATTGTAGTTTTTTTTCTGAAATCTGGAACACTCGATCGTCAACTTTGTCGTAGCGTACGACTTCTTTGCCTTTGTCTGCAATACTCAACAACCTGATTTGAAAGTAGGAAGGTTTATTTTTCAAAATTACTTCAAACAGCTTCTGAAGGTTTTTTTCGCTTTTCTCTGAAGCTGATTGGACAAAGTTCTCAATCACAGGATTTTCAGAAATAACAGCAATGTCATTGGATACTTCATCCAACAAGGCATAAAATGACTGTTTGGCAAGGTTTGAGGTGTGCTTGATTCTTTCCTTGCTGTAATCGGATATTACGTTGGAAGATTCGGTATAAACCAGGTACCCAGAAATAAGAATGGCAAAAACGATCAAAGCCACAAAGAAAATTCCAAATCGAATGACGAAAGAATTCCAGAATTTTACTTTACCGTGTTGCATTAATGGTGATTAGAAGGATGGTTAGGTGAAAGTAGAAAAAATGATTGAAAATACTTACTATTTGCTCGTAATATCAGCGTTAGGAGATTTTGAGAGAAGTCATACTTATAGATCCTCCTATCAATTTGTCATTGAAAAGGCTCAATGATTCTCCTTTTTGTTGCAAACCCAGTGTGTAAATCAATGGTAAAAAATGATCAGGTGTTGGTATCGCCAACTGGATGGCGCTGTTTAGCCCTTGGTAATTGACTAACGATTGGTATTCTCCATTTAGCAGTAGTTGGTTGAGTTTTTGGTGTGATTCAATTGCCCAGTCGTGTCCATAATCTACTTTGTTTAGGTTGTGAAAATCGATCAGCCTTAAATTGTGAATGATGTTGCCACTGCCGATAATTAAAACGCCCTTATCTCTGAGCGACTGTAACTGTCCAGCTAACTCGTAGTGATAGCTAGCAGGTTTGGAATAATCTATACTCAATTGTATCACGGGGATATTGGCTTCAGGATAGAGGTGTTTGATGACACTCCAAGCCCCATGGTCCAACCCCCATTTGTCATCCAGCTCAACTGTTGTTGGTTGTAGAAGTTTTTGAGTTTCTTTCGCCAATTCAGGGCTGCCTTTCGCGGGGTACTGAACGTCAAATAGTGCTTTTGGGAAACCGCCAAAATCATGAATGGTTCGGGGCATTTCCATAGCCGTGATTTTGGTTCCTTTGATATACCAATGGGCAGACACGCACAAAATGGCATTTGGTGTCGGTATAGTCTTGGCAATGTTTCGAAATTCATTTACAAATTCGTTTTCCTCAATGGCATTCATAGGGCTGCCATGTCCTAAGAACAAGGCGGGCATTTTTTCTGATTTAGAAAAGGAATCGGATATTTTATTTAAATCGTTGAATGAGTTCATATTTCCAGCAAAGGGTGTCAATCCTAGTATTTTTAAAAATGTTTTTCGCTCCATAAACCGGGTAGTTCACATCTACTATAAGAGCCGTCAGCTAAATCTAAATACAGTAACTCAAATTCTGGAATTTGGGTTGCTATAACTATGTCTAAAGTGAATTATTAAAGAGGCTAATTTTATTTATATATAAAAAAAACCGAAGGAGGTTCTCTCTTCGGTTTTTTCTAAATCATTTAACCTTCTAAATAAAAAGGGCATGCTTAGATTGATATTTGAAACTGCATCACCACCATGCCTTTTCTACTGGCACTGGTGTACTCAGTTGCGTTCGTTTGAAAAAACACAGGGCGGCTCTGATAATTTGCTGACATTTTATACCTATGTCCTTCTATCAACCAGTTGGCACCAAACTCATACATTACCATCGGATCATTGAACAATTCGAAATCAGAATATTGAAGTGACGCATAGGGTTGGAGTGTTCCGGCATTACCAAGCATGTCTTTTGGAAATAAATAGCCAAACTGCCCGAATAGGGTGTTGCCAGTGCCAATCATTGGAAAAGCACTGCCAGCGCCATTAAAACTACCAGCTCCATTGGTGCCATTCGCAGGATTCATAGCGCCTACATTTCTTACATAGTTTTTGCCGTAATCATTGTCACTGAAAGCTGCATATGCTGTGATGGCATTGCCTTTAGATTCATCTATTGGCATATCGTAGAACATGTCACTGTAAATAGTTTTAAATGGGTATGGACGATGTTTGTTACACTCTCCAAGCGCCATAGGGCATCAGGCTGAAACATGAAACCTGCTCCAATATTGAAAACATTCTTTTTTCCAAGATAAGAACCCACTGCATACGGAGTGAGGTTGGACTCTTCATCCTTAAATTGCTATTTGAAATAGCCATGCCATTGTGCTTTGGCAGGCTCAGAGGAAAAAAGTGAATTTCCTGAAATGGTAGCTTGTTGGGCGGTTGATCTTTGCACAGACATAGGAGTAGAAACTGCCAAGCGATAGTCCAATTTTGCAATTTGCCCTTTGGCATAAATACTATATTTTCTTACAAACTGATCTGTGATGTCATTGGTAGCTTGCTGGTAAAGAGGCGCATCCAAAGACAATATAGACCCTATGGATGGAGATGAATAACGGGAAACGCCATTCCATTCAGTTAGCCCACCTCCGATAGACAAGTACTTTCCAGCTACTTTGTATTCACTTATGGCATCCAGAAAAAACAATCCTTGCTTCCTAGGCGATATATAGTTTAAGTTGTTTTGACCAAATTGAGTGTAGAAGAATACTTTGTCAGACAACTGCCCAAATACTTGTACCCTTGTTCTTCTCAGTCCAATATCGAAAGTACTTTCTTTGGGAGTATTGAAAACGGTCGTTCCTGGATTGCTTTGATTGTACCTTACCCATACTTGATTTAGGAAGGTGAATTTAACATAGTGTTGTCCGCCTTCATTTAAAGGGAACTTCAATTCCTTACTGGATTGTGCGTGAATTGTAATTGGGAATACCAGGCATGCTATTAAAAGGTTTTTGAAATTAGGCATTGTAAACTGTTTTTTTAAAAATTGTACGGTTGCTTTGAAGATATTTTTTTCAGCAAAAAAAGAGCCATAGTGAAGCGTTGGAATTGTTTTCTTAAAAAAAAAGTTTGTGATCTGAATTGTTACTTAATGATTCAGATGTAAGGATACCTAGAAAATGGGCAGGACATAATTAAGCTGGGAGGTAAAAGATGATTTGAAAAGTATCAAAAACCTCCATCACCCATGTCCCTGGATCCTTTGCCTTTATCCTTGGATTTTTGTTTCTTTTGATTGATGCGGTAATTCAATGAAAGTTGAAATTGAGTTCTTCGGCGCTGATAAACATTATCCGCATAGAAGGTCTCTCCGAAGTTGGTGTACCTGTATTTGTTGGAATTGAAGACATCCTGTACCGATGCTATAAGTGTACCCTTGGTATTAAAAACGTCTTTACTTACTCCTAGGTCCAGACTGTATATGGATTTTCTTGTTCCTTGGGTAGAATTGGTCGGGGCATAGTAAGAAAAGTTGGCTTGAAAATCTATGCTTTTAGCTACTGTCATTTTGGAAGTTGCACGGCTGGTCCAGGTGTAATTGTCCGCATGTAGTTTCTCATCACCTGATTGTCCATCTGTTATAGACCTGTAGAAGTTAAAACTTCCATTGACTTTCCACCAGTCAAAGAGGTCTTTGTTGGCAGTGAATTCCAGTCCGTATGAGTCTCTGGTTGCTAGGTTTTGATATTTTGCGGTAGTGATGCCATCGTTATCTACGGTATAGATTCTAGACATTACTCCTGTGGTATTGTTGTAGTACAATCCTGCGA
>CAXBNB010000342.1:0-5252 GCA_963976505.1 uncultured Reichenbachiellaceae bacterium | reverse complement strand
ATTTGTACTAAAAACCTGAAACAGGTTAACTTGCTTATAAAATATAAAATTAAGGAAAATTGACATGATAAGTACAAAGGAAGCCATCGATATTGTATTGTCAAATACATCAAGCTTTGGGTATCAAGATGTACCAGTTTCATCTTGCACTGGCAGGGTGCTTCAGGAGGACATTGTGGCTGACAGGGATTTTCCCCCATTCGATAGGGTGACGATGGATGGGGTTGCGATCAAGTTTGATGATTTTCAAAAAGGTATCAGGGAATTTGAAATTGCTGCCGTGCAGACTGCTGGAGAAAAGCAAAAAGTACTTTTGGAAAATGCTACTGCTCATGAAATAATGACAGGTGCAGTTTTGTCAGCTCAAGCTGATGCAGTTGTCAGGTATGAGGATGTTGATATTTATTCAAAGGACGATCAGCAATATGCCCGAGTAAATCTTCAGGATTTGATCCGATGGAAAAATGTTCACAAGCAAGGAACTGACAGGAAGAAGGGGGATGGTTTGATGAAAAAAGGAAGCATCCTATCAGCTGCTGATGTGGCTATATTGGCTACTGTGGGCAAAGAGAAGATACTTGTTTCGAAGTTACCTAAGGTCGCAATAATTTCTACTGGAGATGAATTGGTAGAAATTGGTCAAATACCACAAGACCACCAAATAAGAATGTCAAATTCCGTAATGATTCAAGCCAAGCTCAATGAGCTGGGAATTGAAAACGAACGGTTTCATCTTTTAGATGATTATGACAGTTTACTTTTGAAAGTAGCAGATATTTTAGATGGTTTTGATGTATTGCTAATAAGTGGAGGTGTGTCTAAAGGTAAAGCCGATTTCATTCCCGAGATTCTCAATCAGCTAACGGTAGAAAAGTTATTCCATAGAGTGGCACAACGCCCCGGGAAACCATTTTGGTTTGGTAAAAAAGGGAATAACAAATTTGTGTTTGCACTTCCAGGTAATCCAATTTCTACTTTTATGTGTTTCAATGTTTACTTTATTCCATGGCTACAAAAATCTTTACAGACTGGTAGGAAGGAGCTATACGCAGTTTTAAATGATGATTTTAGTTTTGCCCCAGAGCTTACTTATTTTTTACAAGTTAACTGCCAAGTTAACGAACGGGGAGTTTTGATTGCATTTCCCAAAGAGGGGGGAGGATCAGGAGATTTGTCTAACCTAGTGGAATCAAATGGATTTTTAGAACTTCCTTCAGATCAGAGTTTATTTAAAAAAGGGATGGAATTTAAGGTTTATATGTTTCGGAATTTTTAGCAAAAATTTCTTCACTATTGTCAGTATTAAATGGGTTGAATGATATTGTATTCTCCTTACAGCCTAAGAAGCCCATAAAGAATATATACATCGAAAGACAAATCCAGAACTTAAAATGTTTATTTATTTTCATATTTCAATATTAAATATAACTAAACTAAGCAAATATACAACCAAATCAATAAACACTTATTGTGCCAGAGAAATAAATTTTCAATAAATAGACCAAATAATACCAAGAAGGTTTAATGAAGTAGGGTATGATTTATGAAATGTTGAAAATGATATTTACTTAAGTGTGCTGCTTTGAGGAATTTGAATAATTTCCTTCATACATTGAAAAAAGTAAAAAGTACCCTTACAGATCATTCAGTGTAAAAAAGTCAGCAACGATTGAAAAAGTGACAAGAAAAAGGCACATTGGAGATTCATTTTATGATTCTCCAATGTGCCGAATGTTTTTTAGCGAAAGATTTATTTCGAATGTTTATGATTCCATGTTACACGTATTCGCCGAATTGAACTTGTGGGTATATTTCGGCATAAGTTTTTATTTCGGTTTGACTTATTCTTCTATAAACGTGATGCCTTTTTATTTTGGATAAATCATTGACACCAGTAGCTCCCATAAACTCAACGAAACTATTCACCGTTTCTTCATGGAAATTGGCTACTCTTTTCTCTTTGTCTGATACTACCAGACCTTTAATCAAGTGCTTTTGCTGAGTGGCTATGCCTGTTGGACAATTGTTGTTATTACACTCCAAAGCCTGGATACACCCGAGAGATAGCATCATTCCGCGTGCACTGTAGCAAGAGTCAGCACCTAAAGCGAATGCCCTAAACATATCAAACCCTGTTAGGATTTTGCCTGACGCAAATATTTTGATTTCTTTTTTTAGGTTATAGCCTCTGAGTTGATCGGCTACAAAAGCCAACCCTTCTCTCAAAGGCATGCCAATCGAATTTGAAAATTCGAGCGGCGCAGCACCTGTACCTCCTTCACCACCATCTACAGTAATAAAGTCCGGTTTGATTCCAGTTGTTTGCATCGCAATACATACATCAGTGAATTCCAGTTTGTTACCAACACATAATTTGAACCCGACAGGCTTTCCTCCCGATAGTTCCCTGAGTTTTTTGATAAATTGTAGCATTTCTGGAGGATTAGAAAACTCTTTATGCCCCGGAGGTGACATCACGGTGGTATGGGGCTCCAAATGTCTTATTTTAGCTATTTCTTCTGTATTTTTTATGGCAGGTAAAATCCCTCCATGTCCTGGTTTAGCTCCTTGTGAAATTTTAATTTCAATCATTTTAACATTTTCCTGAGTTGCTTTTTCTGCAAATAGGTCATCATTAAATGAACCATCTGAATTTCTACATCCAAAATATCCGGTACCTATTTGCCAAATCAAATCCCCTCCTGGTTCTGCATGGTAAGGACTGACAGAACCCTCACCAGTATTGTGTGCAAATCCTCCAATTTTTGCTCCACCGTTCAATGCCAAAATAGCCCGATTACTCAAAGCCCCAAAGCTCATAGCTGACACATTAAGAATACTGCAATTGTATGGTTTTTTACACTCAGAACCGCCAACCATTACTCTGGGGTGATTTTCTAGTTGGTGATGTTCCAATGGATTCATAGAATGGTTGGCCCACTCGTATCCTTCTTGATAGACATCTACCTTTGTGCCGAAAGGGTTGGTAGATAGTGCTTTCTTTGCCCTTTGATATACTATCGAACGGTACATTCTGCTGATAGGCGAAGCTTCGGTTTCAGATTCTATAAAGTATTGGTATATTTTTGGTCGTAGATCTTCGAGAAGGTATCTTCCCCAGCCTACAACTGGGAAATTCCTTTTTAGGGTATGTTGAGATTGTGACATGTCACTTATTCCGAGTAAAACAAGTGGGATAATTATTACAAGACTCCAAAGTATCGGAAGCCAGAAAGTAGCAATGAAGATAACTGCTGCAAGGGTGATGATTGTTAATATGACAAATAGTTTTCGCATGGGATTATAGTTAATTGTTAATTACGTTTGAAGATAAAAAAAAAAATATTCTCAGTGTATGAAATAGGCATTTATTAAGTGGTGAGGGGCGAAATAATGTTTGTTAACTTTATTTTACCATACATGCAACCCTATGTACATAGGGATGTCTTTAGTTTAGAATTCTGAAAAATTTGGAAGCAACAAAAACTGATTTACATTTTCATTGGGTCGAGAAGGCACGGGGTAATGACCGAACTGCTCAGTTTGAACTGTACAAGTTATATTCCAAAGCAATGCTAAATGTCAGTTGTCGGATTGTAAACAATGTAGAAGAAGCTGAGGATGTATTGCAGGAATCTTTTGTGTCAGCATTTAGAAACCTTGACAATTATAGAGGGGATTCTACTTTTGGGTCGTGGTTAAAGCGAATCGTTATTAACAATTCCCTCAATTTGTTGCGGAAGAATAAATTAGATTTTAGTGATGTCGATGAGTACGAAGATAAAGAAGGAGTAGAGGAACCAGATATTCTATGTGACTTGGATGTAAGTCAAATAAAATTAACGATCTCGGAGTTGCCAGATGGTTTTAGAACAGTGTTGTCATTGTACCTGCTGGAAGGATACGACCATAGAGAGATAGCAGATATTTTGGATATATCAGAATCTACTTCCAAATCTCAATACAACAGGGCAAAAAAGAAACTCCGAACAATGTTGAAAGAAAAATACGGCTATGAAAGATAGATTAGAAGAATTTGTAAAGGAAAATAGAGAAGGATTTGATAGTGAGGTTCCAAGAAATGACTTATGGAACAACATTGAATCAGAATTAGAAAAAAAAGGCACACATTTCGACTCTAGTTGGCTTTGGAAAGTAGCAGCTTTGGTCTTTTTGGCCAGCACAATAGCACTTTTGTTCAAAGGCAATATAGTAGATGAAGATTTCCCTGAAACCCAATTGTCCTCAAATGGTTACAATTCGGAACTTGTTGAAGTAGAGAGCTACTATACACAGATGATTTCTGATAAAAAAAGAGAGATTCAGACTTTTGAAATTGATGATCCTGAATTGTTAAATGACATCAACGGGCTTGACTCTATGTATATGGAGCTTAAAGAAAATCTAAAAGTCAACCAGAAGGACGGTAGGCTAATCAGTGCTATGATTATGAATTTGCAATTGAGGGTGGATATACTGAACAAGCAGTTAAATATTTTGGAAAACATTAAAAACATCGAGCATAATGAGAAAATTAGCATATAAATTATTGCTTCTTGCGACTGTTTTCATTCTATGCAATCAAAGTATTGCCAAAGGACGGGATGAGGTGGAAAGGAGTAAGAGGATAGATAAATCCTACACGGTTGGAACACAGCATATACTTGATATAACTAACAAATTTGGCAGAGTGCATGTGAATACTTGGAATAAAAGCCAGATAGACGTTAAAATAGAAGTGATAGCTAGAGGGAGGAATGAAGAAAGAGCTCAGATTATTTTGGATCAAATAGATGTAAGCATCATTGATAGTGGAAACTTACTAAAGTTTGTGACAGAGTTGAAAGGGAATATGAACAATAAAAATTCTGAAACCTTTGAGATCAATTATTTGGTCAATATGCCATCGATGAATGCTTTGAATCTGAAAAACAGTTTTGGAGAGACCTACTTGGCTGATTTTGCAGGAAATTTAGATTTGGATATATCTTATGGGGAACTTAAAGCGGACAGACTTATTGGAAAATCGAAAGTAAAGATATCTTTTGGTGATGGAGAAATTGATCTCATGAAAACTGGAGACCTTATAATAAAATACTCGGATGTAGAAATAGAAGAACTTGGTAATGTGAAACTTGAACAGGGTTATTCAGATGTTTCCATAGACAGGGCCAATTCACTAAATCTCAATAGTAAATACGGCGACCTTAGTATCGGAGAGTTGGTTAGTGTTGTAGGGTATGTTGGTTTTT